>NZ_DAINST010000007.1:0-13319 GCF_036741115.1 Dietzia sp. | reverse complement strand
CACACGGTGTCTACCCCGATGGGCGACGTCACGGTCCCCGGGTCCGCCAAGCGCGTGGTCGTCCTCGGCTACAGGCTCACCGGGCTCGCGTTCGACCTCGGCGCCCCGGTCAAGGCGACGCTCCCCGAGCAGGTCGGCGGGGTCTCCGAGCCCGCGCAGGCGTGGCGCGATGCCGCGGCCACGCAGGGCACCGGCTTCCTCGCATGGACCCCCGCGGGATTCGATATCGATGCCATCCGCAGCTTCGACCCCGACCTCATCATCGGCGGCGGCCCCGGGCTCGAGTACGCCGATGCCGAGCGGGCGTACGACGATCTCTCGGCGATCGCGCCGACCGTCGTCATCCCCCAAGACGCCTCCACGTGGGAGCAGCAGCTCGAGATCATGGCCGATGCCCTCGGGGCGAAGAAGCGTTACGACAGCCTCATGCGCAAGTATGACGGCGCCATGGCCGACCTCCGGGAGAATATGGACCCGCCGAGCAGCGACGTGGGCTACCTCGTGCTCGACGCGAACGAGCAGCCGTATGCGCTTAACGAGAAGGTCGGACTTCCGCCGGAGCTGGAGAAGCTCGGGCTCCAGGCGTCCAAGGCGTCCCAGATCCCCGGCCTCGAGGTCCCGGACCCTACTTCCGAGGTGATTCCCGTACCGCGCGAGCGTGTCTCCGAGGTCTTCGCCCAGGACACGCTGTTCGTGCTCGGGCTCGGGCGGAACATCGTCAACCCCGGTGAACTCGCGCAGGACCCGCACTACGCGGACCTGCCGGCGATCAAGAACTTCCGGGCGTTCGGCCTTGACTACACGGCCGTGGACCCCGGCTACGACGAGACCATGGGCGCCCTCGGTCTGATGGGCAACCTGTTCCCGAAGCGCTGAGACGGGCGGCAGTCGCTGGGGCCGGCAGCCTGGCCGCTACTTTCCGAAGCGCCTGTTGCGCATCCCGAAATCGCGGATCGCGCGGAAGAAGTCGACACGGCGGAACTCGGGCCAGTACGCCTCCGTGAACCAGATCTCCGAATACGCGCTCTGCCACAGGAGGAAGCCGGAGAGCCGCTGCTCCCCCGACGTGCGGATCACGAGATCGGGGTCCGGCTGGCCCTTTGTGTAGAGGTGCTCGCCGATGCCCTCGACCGTGATCGCCTCGACGAGCTCCGCGCCGCTCTTCCCTGCAGCCACGAGCTCGGCGACGAGATCCTTCGCGGCGTCGCTGATCTCCTGCCGCCCGCCGTAGCCCACGGCGACGTTGACCACCATGCCGGTGTTCTCCGCCGAGGCGTCCTCGGCGGCCTGCAGCCTGTGCGCCAGCGAATCGGGCAGCTCCTCGGTGCGCCCGACTATCTTGACCCGCCAGTTGGAGTTGCTCCGCGAGATCTCCTCGGCGACGTCCCCGATGATGTCGAGCAGCAGGTCGAGCTCCGCGGCATCGCGCTGCAGATTCTCCACCGAGAGCAGGTAGATCGTGGCGACGTCGATCCCGAGGTCGTCGCACCAGTGGAGGAACTCCGCGACCTTGACCGCCCCCGCGCGGTGCCCGTGCGCCACGTCGGTGAACCCGGCCTCGCGGGCCCACCTGCGGTTTCCATCGCACATGACGGCGACGTGCCGCGGCATCCGGTCGGGGTCGAGACCGGCGCGGATTCGCTGCTCGTAGAACGAATAGAGCGGGGAGGGTAACTGCACGGGCACAAGCCTACCGCCACCCTCCCCGCCGATCGCCGCCCTCGCCGGGCGCAGATGCGCTATCGCGAGGACGGACGCGCTACCGCGCCGCGATGAGCTCGCGGCGCCGCGCGACGGCTTCGTGGAGTCGGCGCAGGCTCGCCTCGGTGGTCTCCCAGTCGATGCACTTGTCGGTCACGGACTGGCCGTAGGTGAGCGGCGTCGCCTCGGTCGACTGGGCGCCGCCGACGAGGAAGCTCTCGATCATGACGCCGTTGACCCCGGTCTCCCCCTCCGCGATTCGGTCGGCGAGCTCGCCGAGGAGCTCGGCCTGGCGCACGTGGTCCTTGCCGGAGTTCGCGTGGGAGGCGTCGACCATCACGCCCGGGTTCATGCCCCGCGCGCCGATCTCTGCACACGCCGCCGCCACTGACTCGGCATCGGCGTTGGGGCCCGCGGTGCCGCCGCGGAGGATCACGTGGCAATCGGCGTTGCCCGTGGTCTCCACGACCGAGGTGCGCCCTTCGCCGTCCATCCCGAAGAACTGGTGCGGGGCGGAGGCGGACTGGCAGCCGTCGATGGCGACGCCGACCCGGCCGTCGGTGGCGTTCTTGAACCCGATGGGCATGGAGACGCCGCTCGCGAGCTGGCGGTGGACCTGGCTCTCGGTGGTGCGGGCGCCGATCGCGCCCCACGACACCGCGTCGGCGATGTACTGCGGGCTGTTGGGCTCGAGGAACTCGCAGCCGACAGGCAGACCGAGGTCGAGGACGTCGGTGAGCAGCTTGCGCGCGGTGCGCAGGCCGCGGGCGATGTCGAAGCTGCCGTCCATGCCCGGATCGTTGATCAGGCCCTTCCAGCCCACCGTGGTGCGCGGCTTCTCGAAGTACACGCGCATGACGATGAGCAGCTGGTCCGCGAGCCCGGGCTCGAGCGCGGCGAGGCGGCGGGCGTAGTCGAGCGCGGCCTCCGGATCGTGGACCGAGCACGGGCCGACGACCACGAGGAGGCGATCGTCGCGGCCGGCGAGGATGTCGGCTGCGCCGCGACGGCCGTTCTCCACGACCTCGATGTCCATGTCCGACAGCGGGTACTCGCCGCGGACCTTCTTGGGCGTGGGGAGCGGGTGGAACGCCACGACACGTCGATCGTCGGTGGGATCGGCGCCCGCGGCGCCGTTACCTGCTCCGTTGCTCTGACTGGCGGTCTGGCTCATCGTTTCGACTTCCTCTTCGGGTTGTGGTGTGGAGCTTCCGTTCCCCGGGGCTTGTCGATCTGGAGAGGCACCCGGGCAAAAGAAAAAGCGACAGCCCCTGTGGGCTATCGCTATCGGCTCCGGATGTTCGCGCTGGCGTGTCTGAGTGCTCAGACAGTTGCGGCGGCTCCACCCGGAGCCCCGCTAAACCAATACCTACGCGCGATCAACACGAGAGGAACAATAGCACGCCCCAAGGTCGCTGCCTAGTCTCGAAGCGGAGGTCGCTCCCACCGTGTGGGATCGAAAGTTCACATCCTGCGGCGCGATTGCTCGCAGACCTGGGCTTTCGCCGCCGGCCACTCAGTGCGCCGCGCCGAGTTCGATGAGCAGGACACCGCCCATGATGAGGACGATTCCCACGCCCATGACCCACGTCAGAGGCTCGGAGAAGAGCATCCGACCGAGAATCGCGGTGATCGCCACCCCGGCGGCCGCCCAGATCCCGTAGGCCGCCCCCAAAGGCATCCCCTGCGCCAGGGTGATCGAGAGCATCGTGAACGCGACGATGTAGCCGGCGCCGACGGCGATCCACCAGACCTTCGGCCCCGTCGTGGCCATGCGTAGCGAGACGGTTCCGGAGACCTCGGCCACGATGGCGCACACGAGACACAGGAGTGCGAGGGAAGTCACGGTGCCGCCTCTTCGACGACGTGCCGCTTCTTCTGCGCGGCCTGGGTTCCGAGCTCGACGAGCAGCACGCCGCCCATGACCAAGACGATGCCGATACCCATGAGGAGCGTCACGGGTTCACCGAAGAACACCATGGACAACGCCGCCGTGAGAGCAACGCCGATCGCTCCCCAGATGCCGTACCCGACCCCGAGCCCCATCCCGTGGCGCAAGGACATGAACAACGCGAAGAACGAGCCCACATATCCGGGAACCACGAGTACATAGAACGCAGGAGCGTCGACCGCCGCCTTCAGCGACAGCGAGCCCGTGACCTCCAGCGCGATGGCCAGAACGAGGAACAGCCACTTCGCCACGAACTGCCCCTTCCCCGATCGAAGAATCAACGTGAGCGTCCGCGGCAACGCGCCATGCTTCGTCGCTTACGCGCCCGCCGGGTCTGCGGGACGTTCGCCGTCGTCCTCGGGCGTCTGGCCGCGATAGCGGCCGTTCTCGGCTCCACTATCGACGTCGAACTTCTCCGGCGCGGCCACTCCCGAGCGGTCCGTGCCCTCGTCGGCCAACTGGTCGGCCTCCGGGTTCTCTTCGTCGAAGGACGCCGGGAGGTTCTTGATCCGCTTGTTCATGTTCCACACGAGCAGCACGGTGGCGATGAGCAGCAGGAGCACGACCGGGATGCCGATCGGCGAGGCCTTGCCGAACTCGGGCCCCTCCGGCGGCTCGTTCTCCGCTTGCGAGAGGAAGACGATGGACTGGTGCGCAACCATTTGCGCCTCGACGAGACCCGCCATCAGATATCCCACTCCGGCGCAGCGCCGGTGACGCCCTCGAACAGGTCCTTCTCGTACTCACCCTCGGCCCGTTCGGGCACGGGCAACCGCAATTTGGCGAGCTCGAACTCCTCGGTGGGCCACACCTGCCGCTGCACATCGAGCGGCACCCGGAAGAACATGCCCTCCGGGTCGATCTGAGTGGCATGCGCGAGCAGTGCCTCATCGCGCTGCCCGAAGTATTCGCCGCACTCGACCCGAGTGGTCACCCGCTCCATCACGTCTTTCGCGCCGCGCTCCTCGGCGCGCTTGAACCAGTCCTCGAACGGGTGCTCGCCGGTGAGCTTGAACATCGCCTCGTCGAGCAGCCGGAACCGCGACATCGCGAAGCCGTGCGTGTAATACAACTTCTGCACGGCCCACGGCTTGCCGAGCTCGGGGTGGTATTCCGGATCGGCCGCGGCGTCGTAGGCGGCCATCGAGATCACGTGCACCTGGATGTGGTCGGGGTGCGGGTACCCGCCGTTTTCGTCATAGGTAATGACGACGTGCGGCCGGAATTCGCGAATGATCCGCACGAGCTTCTGCGTGGGGACATCCGGGTCGAGCGTCGCGAACGATCCCTCGGGAAGCGGCGGCATCGGATCCCCCTCGGGAAGACCGGAGTCGACGAATCCCATCCACAGGTGGGAGACGCCGAGCGCAGAAGCGGCCCTCGACATCTCCTCGTGCCGCACGGCCGAGATGTTGCTGCGGATCTCCGGTCGGTCCATGGCCGGGTTGAGGATGCTCCCCTCTTCCCCGCCCGTGGCGGTCGCGACGAGCACGTCGTGCCCCTCGGCGACGTAGCGCGCCATGGTCGCGGCGCCCTTCGACGACTCGTCGTCCGGATGAGCGTGGACAGCCAGCAGGCGCAAGCCCGACATTCGTGCTCCTAGAAACTGTAGTGCAAGCGACCGCGGATGCAGCCGGTGTAATACGTCAGTACTACCTCGCTCTATTCTAGGAACGTCCCCCCAGAGCTCGTCCACTTGGTGGGCAGGAACGGAATCGAGGCGGTTTTTCGATGGCAGAGCGGTCCACTCCGGGCTCGACGCCGGAATCCGGCAAGGCGGCCGACAGGTACGCCGGCGCTTCGGGCAGCCGTGGCAAGGCCGGAAAGGCGCGCGGCGGCAACGACGGCGCCGCCAAGAGCCTCGTCCCCTCCCGCATCGTCGCCATCGTGCTGAGCCTCATGTTCATCGGACTCCTCGTCGCCGTCGGCGCCTTCATCTACACGAAGGTCACCGAGGAGACGATCAGCGGCGAAGTCGTAGCCTCGGACGTGGTCTCGGACGGCACCACCAAGGTCACCGTCGACATCACCCGCTCCGAGCCGGACAAGGAGGGCTATTGCATCCTCCAGGCCAAGGACTACGCGAGCGCCGAGATCGGCCGCTCCGAGGTTTATCTCCCGCCGGGCAAGCAGACGAGCCGCGAGGTGGTCGAAATCGACACGACCTCGCGGGGCTACATCTCGGACATCTATGGCTGCCAGTACGGCAAGCCCGCATATCTCGACCCGGCTTCGGCGGACGCGAACTAGTCGCCAACCCCGCCGTCACGAGCGGCCCATCCCAGCTCACGCCCTGTGTTAGAGTGGCTCACGCTGCACGGAACTGAGCTCCACCATTCGCACCAGCGAAGGCGCCGGGTCCGTGCATTCGCCTTATGCAGTGCGGGCGGGCTCATGCAGTGCGCGTGTACCTATGGCAGGCACACGCCGCACGCACCGGCACAGGCCCGCAGGGCCCGGATGCCGCGAGAACCGAGAACACCCACAGACCACCCACCACGACGAGAAACACAAGGGAGGCCGGAACATGACCGAAGGCCAGACCTGGCTCACGCAGGAGTCATACGACAAGCTCAAGGCCGAGAAGGACGCGCTCATCGCGAACCGGCCCGTCATCGCCGCAGAGATCAACGAGCGGCGCGAAGAGGGCGACCTCAAGGAGAACGGCGGCTACCACGCGGCCCGCGACCAGCAGGGCCAGGAGGAGTCGCGCATCCGCCAGCTCGAGGAGCTGCTCGCCAACGCCGTCATCGGCGAGGCGCCCACCGAGTCGGGCGTCGCGCTCGTCGGCTCCGTGGTCCGCGTTTACCTCGACGGCGACGAGGACGACAAGCTGACCTTCCTCATCGCCACCCGCGAGGAGAGCTCCTCGAAGTCCGACCTCGAGACCTTCTCCCCCGATTCGCCCATCGGCAAGGCCGTCCTCGGCGCCAAGGAGGGCGAGACCGTGGAGTACCCGGCGCCCAACGGCTCGAGCATCAAGGTCACCATCGTCACTGCTGATCCCTACAAGGGCTAGCGGAGGACGATCGCCGCGGAAGCGGCACGAAAGCCGACACCCACGGCACCGGGTGTCGGCTTTCCGGCATTTCTGCCTTATCGTTCAAGGGACCGGTCTTTCCGGGCGCCACACGCTCGCCCGGACCCCGCGCGACGTGCGGTAACACGCAGTCGCGGCGGGCGATAAACCGCAGGTACACCACAGCACAGACCCCGCACAGCACACGCGTCCGCGGGGGGAGGAAAATCCATTGGTCGATCGAGGGGTAGGCGCAGCATCGGGGGATGCGGGCATCGCGCCGCAGCGTGCCGAGAACGCAGCGCCGGAGCACCTGTCCACGCGCGCCGAGAAGAAGCGGGCGGCCGAGAAGGCCCACGGTCCCCGGAACAACGCGCTCGACGGCATCCGCGCCGTCGCCGTGCTCTCGGTGTTCGCGTTCCACCTCTTCCCGGCCTCGGTCAAGGGCGGCTTCCTCGGCGTCGACATCTTCTTCGTCCTCTCCGGCTTCCTCATCACCTCCCTCCTCCTGCGTGAGTGGACGCTCGGCGGGACCATCTCGCTCAAGGACTTCTGGGTCCGCCGCGCCCGGAGGATCCTCCCGGCCGCGTTCACGGTCATGGCCGTCTCGTGCGCGGCGGTGCTGCTCGTCAGCGCCGACCTCCGCGTCGGCCTGTGGCACCAGGTGCTCGGCATCCTCACCTTCACCACGAACTGGGTGCAGATCGCCACGGGCTCGAGCTATTTCGAGTCCCAGATCCCGCAGCTGTTCCTCCACTACTGGTCGCTGGCCATCGAGGAGCAGTTCTATGTCGTCTGGCCGCTCGTGATGCTCGGCGTGCTGTGGCTGCTCCGCGGCCCCTCGCGCCACCGCCGCGCGCTCGTCGGGATCATCGCGCTGCTCGCCGCGGGTTCCGCGGCGCTCATGTGGACCGGGTTCGCCGAGGGCGAGGATCCCTCGGCGATCTACTACGGCACCCACACCCATGCCTTCGGGCTGCTCATCGGAGGCGCGCTCGCCGCCGTCATGGCCTCGGCCAACCGCTCCCCGCTGGCCCGCCGCTGGGAGGGCCGCCGATTCCCGTGGCACAGCGAGACCGCCTGGTCGGTGGCCTCGGTCGGAGCCTCGGCGTTGATCCTCGTCGCGTTCTTCGCGATGGGAGACCAGAGCGCGCTCGCCTACCGCGGCGGAATCCTCGTCATCTCGCTGGCCACTGCCGTGGTCATCGCCGCGGCCGCTCTGGGCCGGGGCGTCCTCGCCGGACCACTCTCCGCCCCTGCGGCGGTGTGGATCGGCCGTCGCTCGTACTCGATGTACCTGTGGCACTGGCCCGTCTTCGTCATCGTCAAGTACCTCATCGACGACCCGAAGCAGGCGCAGTCCGGCGTCGTGGCCGTGGCCTCCATCGCCCTCGTGCTCGTGCTCAGCCATGTCACCTACGAGTGGATCGAGCTGCCGTTCCAGCGCCTCGGCTACTCCGGGGTGGCACAGCTCCTCCGCCGTCAGGAGGGGAAGAGCCCCAAGCCCGTGACGGCGCGCGATGCCTCCCGTACGCCTGCTGCGAACCGGCGTTCCTTGGTCCCCGTCGGCGCCACCGCCCTCTCTGCGATTGTGTTCGTGTGCGCCGGCCTCGGTGCCTACGCCGTGGCCTCCGCGCCGTCGAAGACGTCCGTGCAGGAGCAGATCGAGGCGATGGAGTCTCCCGCCAATAGCGGGCTCTCCAGCGCTGACGTCCCCGTGCCGCCCAAGCCGCAGCCGCTCCCGGGCGGCGACCAGATCTCGGTGATCGGCGACTCTGTGGCCCTCGGCTCGAGCGAGGCGTTCGTGCGCGCGTTCCCCGGCATGACGCCGAACCAGATCGACGCCCAGGTCTCGCGCAGCTACCTCCAGGTCCCGGACATCCTCGCGCAGCTCAGCGCGTCGGGGGTGGAGCGGCCCGCGGTGATCATCGCGATGGGCGCGAACGGCCCCGCCGGCGCCGGGTACATCGACGCGATCCTCGACGAGATCGGCCCCGACCGGCTCGTCGTGGTGATGAACTCGTTCTCGGACCTGCCCGTCAACGCCGATATCAATTCCGGCGTCGAGGACTCCGTGTCCCGCCACCCCAACGCCGAGCTCGGCGACTGGTACTCGGCGATCAAGGACCGCACTGACCTCCTCGCGGCCGACGACGTGCACCCGGCCGGGGTGGAGGGACAGGACCTCTACGCCGAGACCGCGCGCTCCGCGCTGCAGAAGCTGGTCGACCGGCGCGCGGCGCAGGGCCTGCCACCGGCGATTCCTCCGACCCCTTCGGACGGTTGATCGTCACCTGGTAGTTTCTTAATGACGATGACGCGCCCGACCGCGTCCGCGAATCGACGTCCGAGGAATCTCCGTAGAACCGAGGTAGAGCTTTCGTGACTCAAGGCGCACACGAACGTCCCACGGGGCCGTCTCCCGTGATCGAGGAAGCCGCATGGCAGGTCCTCGGGCCAGCCCTGCGAACGGGTCAATCGGCTTTCGATCCGGACCTCTACACGTTCACGCCAGAGGTCGCCGAGGAGCTCATCCGTCTGCTCGATGCCGAGCCCGAGGAGAACAGCGCCACCGCATCGGCGTCCGAAGCCGATGCCGGATCGCTCTCGCGTTCGCCGGTGATGAAGGTCCTCAAGGAACAGCTCGAGGGCGCGCAGCACCCCGTGGTCGTGCTCGCCGCGGAGCTCCTCTACATCCAGCAGCTCCCCCTCTCCACCGTCACCGCCCGGCTCAAGCGCTCGCGCGTCGGCGAGGTGCTGTCGTGGACCGAGCCGCGCGTGCAGATCCCGGCGAAGCTCGCCGAGGTGCTCGACGAAAAGGGCCCGCTCACCGGCGGCCTCGGCTTCAACGTGCAGATCCGCGAGCACCTCCGTTGGCTCGCGTCGTTCATCGTCCACTGGGCCGATGTCGATGCGGCGACGCGGGACCTCGCGCTCACCGATCCGTGGGAGTTCCAGCGCGTCGCCCGCTCGACCCCCGGCGACTGGCGCGCGATCCGCTATTCGCTGCAGTACCTCGCGTGGCCCGCGTACTTCCAGCCGATCGTCAAGCACGAGCACAAGACGAAGATCCGCGACGCGTTCGCCGACCTCATCGGCGGGCCGAGCGGCATCGACGAACTCGACATCGACCAGGACCTCCACCGCATCCACGCGCAGCTCTCCGCGCAGAGCGGCGAGACGGTCGACTGGTACCGCGGGCAGATCGCGCAGCGCTGGCAGCGCTACCAGAACGACCACTCGCGTCGCGCCTGGCTGGTCCGCCCGGGCCGCGCCGGTGCGCAGACCGCGGCGCAGTGGGTATCGCAGAACCGTGTGGCCATCCCCACATCGCACCTGCCGCGCATCCCCGCGCACGCCTCCCGAATGGAGGTCTCGCAGGCCGTCGAGCAGGGCTACCCGCACCACGACTACCAGGCGCGCTTCCAGCTCACCGCCGAGATCTTCACGTTCCTCTCGCGGATGAACCCCCAGGACGTCGTCGCCACCATCGCCGGCGGCAAGCTACACATGGGCACGCTCACCGACGACCTCGGCTACGTCGATGACGGCGGACAGCAGCTCGAGCGCAGCGTGCGCTGGATCCCCCGCTCGGTGGACGTCGACCAGCTCAGCAGCCCCCTGTCCGAGCTCATCGCCGAGCCCGGTTCCGTCGTCGATCTCACGGACGCCCTCGACGCGCTCCTCGGGTTCATGCACCCCGGCAGCCACTCCCAGGAGGAGAAGCCGGGCGAGGCGCCCGCGGCCGGGCAGATCCCCGAGCTCCCGGAGATCACCGACGAGTTCGCCGCGTCCCTGCACATGTCGCGCAAGGACCTGCAGGACTACGTGGACACGCTGCAGTCTCGGCAGCAGATCGTGCTCTACGGCCCTCCCGGCACGGGCAAGACGTACCTCGCGCTCGAGCTGGCCCGCTACCTCGCGGGCCCCGACGATCCCTCGCGGGTCCAGCTCGTGCAGTTCCACCCCTCGTACTCCTACGAGGATTTCTTCGAGGGATACCGCCCGACCCTCACCGAGGACGGGCAGCCGGCGTTCGCTCTGCAGGCCGGTCCGCTGCGCCGGCAGGCCGCGCGGGCGTCTTCGGAGGCGGGCCGCGGGCACGCGAACTTCCTCATCATCGACGAGATGAACCGCGCGGACCTCGCGCGTGTGTTCGGCGAGATGTACTTCCTGCTCGAGTACCGCGACCGCACGGTGCTCCCCCAGTACTCGCCGGACACGAGCTTCCGGCTGCCGCGGAACCTCTTCATCATCGGCACGATGAACACCGCCGACCGCTCGATCGCCATGGTCGACGCGGCCATCCGCCGCCGCTTCTCGTTCATCGAGCTGCACCCGGACGAGGCCCCGGTTTCCGGGCTCCTGCGCCGTCAGCTCGAGTCCGCGGGGAAGCCGACCGAGGCCGCGGAGCTGCTCGACGCGCTTAACGCAGAGATCGACGAGGCGGATCGCGACCTGCGCATTGGCCCGTCGTACCTCATGCGTCCCGAGGCCGAGACCGACGAGGGTCTGCAGAAGATCTGGCAGCTCGACCTCCTGCCGCTGCTCGACGAGCACTACTACGGCCGGCTCACGCGTTCGGAGGTGCGGGAGCGCTTCGGCCTCGAGGCGCTGCGCCGTTCGCTGTCGAAGAAGTAGGCGGGCGCTCATGGTGGCCACCTCCACGATCGAGTTCGACGAATTCGATCGCAAGGGCCGGATCGTCGAGCTCACCGGCGCCGAGGCCGTGTCCCTGTCCGGGACCGGCCTCCTCGAGGTCCTCCCCGTGCGCTCCGGGCACTGGCGGCTCATCCCCAACGGCCGGGTCGGGGCCGTGCGCATCGGCACCCACTCGATCTCGGTGCTCCCCCACGCCAACCTCGGGCTGTCCGAGCTCTTCTTCCTCCTCGACTACGCGCCGCACGGCGCGTTCCTGTCTTCCTCGATCGGCGCGACGGAGACCGAGGACCTGTGGACCTCGATGGCCCGCTCATTTATCTCCCTCGCCGAGCCGGAGCTCGCGCGCGGGCTGCTGCGCGGCTACCGACGCGTCGACGACGCGCTGTCCACGGTGCGCGGGCGGATCCGCATATCCGACCAGATCCGCCGCCGCCCGGGGATGACCCTCCCGCTCGAGGTGTCCTACTCCGAGTTCACCCCGAACATCGCCGAGAACCGGATTCTCCACACGGCGATGTACCGGCTGCAATACCTCCCGGGCCTCCCCGACGCAGTGCGGCGCCAACTCGCGCAGCTCTCCTTCCGCCTCGCCGACGTGGATATCCTCGGTCACGGGCAGCCGCTGCCCGAGTGGACGCCCTCTCGGCTCAACGCGCGCTTCCACGACGCGCTCGTGCTCGCCGAGCGGATCCTGCGCAACGTGTGGCTCGATGTCGACCCGCTCTCGGAGTCCACGACCGTCGCCGCGTTCGTCGCCGAGATGCCGAGCCTGTTCGAGAGCTTCGTCGCCGATGTCCTCTCCGACGAGATCGACACCCACGGCGAAGAACTGCTCCGCGATCCCGTCGTGTACCTCGAGGACGTGGGCGATTCCGACGCGCCCTCGCGCCACTCGGTCCGCCCCGATACCGCGCGCCCCGGCGCCGGCCGGGTCGATCCGGGCCGCGCCGAGCCGGGCAAGGGCTATGGCACCGTCGCCACCCGCCCCGTCGACCGCGAGGTGACCTCCGGCGCCGGGTCCGCGCTCTCCACCGCGGGGCGGGGATCCGGTGCGGCCGCGCGCCCCGAGCGATCCCGGCACGCGAACGGCCGCGAGGCGGACCTCATCTCCGTGCCCACGGGCATCGTCTACACCCGCGGAGGCGCCCCGGTGGCGACGTTCGCGCCGGTATACCCCACGACCGCCGACGGAGAGCTCGACTCGCACTACCGTCTGCTCGCGGCGTGCACGGCGCTCGGCGTCAAGCAGGCTTATCTCGTGTATCCCGCCGACAGGCGCGGCGCGGCTCCGCGGCCGCGGCGGATCGTTCACACCGACATCTCGATCCTCGAGTTCCCCGTGGACCTCGCCGACGGGCCGGAGGGGGCGCGTTCCGCGCTCGCCGAGCTCGCCGCGATGGCGCGTAATCTCGAGGGCGGTCCGACTCGGCCCGAAGGGTCGGTCGCGGGTGGCGCTGCGAAGAGTGTGACGGCGAAGGCCGCTCCCGCGAAGGCGGAGGCGGCGTCGACGCCTGCGAACGCGGCTGCCGTGAAGGCCGCGCCGGAGGGAGCGGCCGCGAAGCCTTCCGCTGCCAAGAAGGCGGCGCCGCAGGCGCAGAAGTCCGCACCGGCGAAGAAGACTGCGCCACAGCAACAGCAACAGTCGCAGCAGAAGAGGAAGCCGTCGCGCAGGAAGCACGGGAGGTGAGCGTGGCCGAAAACAGAGGTAATACCAACGGGGCCCCGGTCCCGCCTCCCCATGTGATGCGCACCCTCGGCATCGCGGCACTCGCCACCGCGGGCTCCGTCGGCGCCTCACGCGGCGTCTACGAGCTCCTCGCCGCGCAGGCGCGGATCGCGCGACGCGTGATCCCGCAGCCCACCACGTGGCCCTTCAACGGCGACGGCCTCTACCACCCGGGCCACGCCGAGCCGGAGCGCTGGCGCCCGGGCATGGAGGCCGATTTCGAGCTCATGATCTTCGGCGACTCCACAGCCGCCGGCCTC
>NZ_DAINST010000006.1:0-66404 GCF_036741115.1 Dietzia sp. | reverse complement strand
TGGGTGCGCGTCTCCGAGCTCGCGAAGATGGCGGGCGACGCAGTTCGCGACGGCGACACCGTGATCCACCCGTCCTCCCAGGAGCCGCGCTGGTTCGACTGGGTCGACAACATGCACGACTGGACCATCTCGCGCCAGCTGTGGTGGGGCCACCGCATCCCGATTTGGTACGGCCCCGAAGGGGAGATCGTCTGTGTCGGCCCCGACGAGGAGGCCCCGGAGGGCTACGAGCAGGACCCGGACGTCCTCGACACGTGGTTCTCCTCGGGACTGTGGCCGTTCTCGACGATGGGTTGGCCGGAGTCGACCACGGACCTCGAGAAGTACTACCCGACGTCCGTGCTGGTCACCGGCTACGACATCCTCTTCTTCTGGGTCGCCAGGATGATGATGTTCGGCACTTTCGCGGGGCAGAAGCTCTCGGGCGCAGAACGGCTCCCGGGCACCGTCCCGTTCCGCGACGTGTTCCTCCACGGGCTCGTCCGCGACGAGCACGGGCAGAAGATGAGTAAGTCCAAGGGCAACGGCATCGACCCGCTCGACTGGGTCGAGCGCTTCGGTGCCGACGCCCTCCGGTTCACCCTCGCCCGCGGCGCTGCCCCCGGCGGCGACCTCTCCGTCGGCGAAGACCACGCGCAGGCCTCGCGGAACTTCGCCACTAAGCTGTTCAACGCCACGAAGTTCGCGCTGATGAACGGCGCGCGGGTCGGCGAGCTCCCGGATACGGCGGGGCTCTCCGACGCCGACCGCTGGATCCTCCAGCGGCTCGGCGAGGTGCGCACCGCGGCGGACTCCTCGCTCGACGCCTACGAGTTCTCCAAGGCCTGCGAGGCGCTCTACCACTTCACGTGGGACGAGCTCTGCGACTGGTACCTCGAGCTCGCCAAGGTCCAATTCGCCGGGGAGGGCGCCGATTCGACGCGCCTCGTGCTCGGCCACGTCCTCGACGCGGTGCTCCGACTCCTCCATCCGTTCATGCCGTTCGTCACCGAAGCGCTGTGGAAGGCGCTCACCGGCGGTGAATCGGTGGTCGTCGCCGCATGGCCGGACGCTGAGCCGCTCGCCGACGCCGAAGCCGCGGCGGACTCGGTGCGCCGGGTCGCCGACGCGCAGAAGCTCATCACCGAGATCCGGCGCTTCCGCTCCGATCAGGGGCTCAAGCCGGGGCAGAAGGTCCCCGCACGCTTCGGCGGCGCGGCGGAGGCCGATGCCGAGTCGATGCTCGGCGAGGTCCGCTCTCTCGCCCGGCTCACCGAGGACGACGATTCGTTCTCCTCGACCGCCTCGATCGAGGTGCGCCTGGAGCGCGGCACGGTGGCGGTGGACATCGACACCTCCGATGCCATCGACGTCGAGGCCGAGCGAAAGCGCCTCGAGAAGGACCTGGCCGGCGCGAAGAAGGAGCTCGAGACCACGGGCGCCAAGCTCGGCAACGAGGCGTTCCTGTCGAAGGCCCCCGACCACGTCGTGGAGAAGATCCGCAACAGGCAGGAGCTCGCCCGCACCGAAGTCGAGCGCATCACCGCACGTCTGGAAGGGCTGCCAAGGAAATGAGCACGGACTCACCCCGGCCGGGGCGTAGCGACAGCGACGGTGTCGACCCAGACGACTTCGATCCAGACGGCTTCGACGCAGATGGCTTCGACTGGCAGCAGTCGCGGAGCGGGCACCGCTGGCTCCCGCCGCACGATCCGAACGTCGGGTGGGACGAGCTGAGCGACGCCGACCTCGCCGACATGGTCGACGAGAAGAGCGCCGAGAACGACCTCGTGCCGCTCTCCGGGCCGCTCGAGGACGAGGCAGCCCGCGATGGGCTCTACGCCGACGATCTCGCCGAGGAGGAGGCTCGCCGCGAGTCCGAGCTTTACGCCGAGGGCATCGACCCGGACGAGGAGCGTCTCGGCGTGCCCGCCGGGCAGGCCTCGCCGGAGGCCGCGGCCCTCGGGATCGACACCCGCGACCCGGCGAGCGCCGCCGGCGCCGCCGAGCTCGAGGCCGTCGAGGCGGTGCTCGCGACCCGCTGGCCGGAGTCGCGTATCGAGCCCTCGCTCGACCGGATGGAGCGCCTCCTCGACCTGCTCGGCTCCCCGGAGCGGGCCTACCCCGTGGTCCACATCGCCGGCACCAACGGCAAGACCTCGGTCGCCCGCATGGTCGACTCGCTCCTCCGGGCGCTCCACCAGCGCACCGGGCGGACCACGAGCCCGCACCTCCAGTCGGTGACGGAAAGGGTCGCGGTCGACGGCGAGCCCGTGAGCCCGGGCACCTTCGCCGCGACGTATCGCGAGATCGAGCCCATGGTCGAGATCGTCGACCGCTGGTCCGAGGAGCGCGGCGGGCCGAAGATGAGCTACTTCGAGGTCGTCACCGCGCTCGCGTTCTCGGTGTTCGCCGATGCCCCCGTCGACGTCGCGGTGATCGAGACCGGGATGGGCGGCACCTGGGATGCCACGAACCTCGTGGTGCCCGCGGTGGCCGTCGTCACCCCCATCGGGCTCGACCACACCGACTACCTCGGCGACACCATTGCCGAGATCGCGGGGGAGAAGGCGGGAATCATCGCCGGCCCGGAGTTCGACGCCGGGGATCTGCTCGAGGCGCGCGAGTCCATCGCCGTCCTCGCTCGGCAGGAGCCCGAGGCCGAGGAGGTGCTGCTGCGGCGCGCCCAGGAGGTCGGCGCCGTGGTAGCGCGAGAGGGCCGGGAATTCGACGTCGAGTCGCGCTCGGTCGCCGTCGGCGGGCAGATGGTCACGCTCCGCGGGCTCGGCGGCGAGTATGAGGAGATCTTCCTGCCGCTCTTCGGCGCGCACCAGGCACACAACGCCGCCCTCGCCCTCGCCACCGTCGAGGCGTTCTTCGGCGCCGGGCAGGGCCGAAAGCTCGATATCGAATTGATCCGCGCCGGCTTCGCCGCCGTCGACTCGCCCGGCAGGCTTGAGCGCATCTCGCAGTCGCCGTCGATCTTCATCGACGCCGCGCACAACACGCAGGGTGGCCGCGCGCTCGTGGGTGCGCTCCGCGACGAGTTCGACTTCCAGCGGCTCGTCGCCGTCGTGGGGATGCTCGAAGGCAAGGACGTCCGCGGCTTCCTCCGCGAGCTCGAGCCGCTGGTCTCCGAGATCGTCGTGACACAGACCCAGTCGCCGCGCGCGATCGCCGTGGACGAGCTCGCGCTCGTCGCCGAGGAGATCTTCGGGCCGGACCGCGTGAGCACCGGCGACACCCTGACCGAGGCGATCGACCTCGCGATCGACCTCATCGGCATGGCGAACCCCGGCGAGGACGAGACCACGGGCGGCGAAGGCATCATCGTCACCGGTTCCGTGGTCACGGCGGGCGCCGCCCGCGCAACATTCGGAAAGGACCCGCAGTGAGCCAGGCAGAGCAGAACGTCGGCCCCCGGGGCGCCGGCCACGAGCCGAGCAACGATCCGTGGAAGGGATTCCGCGGGGTGTGCTCGGGCACCCTCGTGCTCGAGGCGATCGTCGTGCTGCTCGTGCTCACCGTGGTCGCGCGCGTCGATGGCGGCGCGCACATGAGCTGGTGGAAGGCCGTCTACATCGTCGCCATCTCGCTGGCGATGATTCTCGCGTGCGGCGTGCAGAAGAAGCCGTGGGCCATCCCGGTCGATCTCGGCCTCGCCGCGCTCGTCGCCATCGGCTTCTTCGTCCACCCGTCGATGTCGATCGTCGGCGTCATCTTCCTGGCGGTCTGGCTCTACCTGCTCTACTTGCGTGGGCAGCTGCGCTCGCGGATTCGCGGCGGCTACCTCGGCAGCCAGCACGACTAGAAGGCGCGAAAGCTAGCGCCGAGCCCGCTCGCGCACCGCGGCGGTGTCCTCGTCGCGCGGGGCGCGTACGCGACCGCCCTCGGCGGCGAACTCCTCGCCGTGCTTCTCGAGGTACCCCGCGACCATCGGGCAGATCGGGACGACGGTGCGCACTCCGTTATCGCCGTCCCCGCCGGCCTCGCGCGTTGCCTCGAGCGCCTCGCGGACGAGGATCGTGCCGAGTCCGCGGCCACCGAACCGTTCGTCGACGACGGTGTGGAAGAAGATCCGGTCCTCCCCTCTATCGATGTAGTAGGTTCTTCCGGCGACCTCGCCGGAGTCATCACCCTCGGCGATCGTGATCGCGAAGGCGCCGCGCGTGGAGTCGTCAGAGACCTCCACACGCACGCCGGTCTTGTCCCGTAGGTCGTTCCGATTCTCGCTGTCGGACATCGTTGTTCCTCCTGTTGTAGGACTCCCGTTGTAGGACTCGTCGGGCTCAGTCGTGATCCGGCCGCGCGTGTGGTGGCGGGTTCTTCCGCGGTTTGAAGTGCGAGAGCGGAAGTTCCGGCGCAGGCAGCCACGATTGTCCCTGCGCGTTCGCCCCCGGGCCACCGTGCCCGACATACCCCTCGACCTCGCCGAAGCGCTCGGTGCGTTCCTGCCACTGCTCGCGGAAGGCGAGGATCTCTTCCCCGGTGCGGCCCACGAAGTTCCACCACATGATGATCTCCTCGGGGAAGGGCTCTCCGCCGAGGACCACGATGCGGGCGGGATCGTCCCCGCGGTTGCGGATGGAGATCCGCTCCGCGCCGATCCCGGTGTAGGCGAGCGCCGCGGCGGGGACGGCGACGTCCTCGATCTCGACATCCCCGGAGTCCACGAGGAACCCGTGCTCAAATTCCGTTCTGACGGCGAGCTCCACGGTCGCCCCGGGGTCGACCCTCAGCTCCGCCCCGAGGATCGGGGTGAACGTGTCGACGGGGCTCTCCGCGCCGGAGAGCTCGCCGAGGAACACGAGGAGTTCGCCGCCGGGGAGCGGGGTAACGGGCGGGACGAAATGCTCGAACGCCCGGGGAGCCTCCTCGCGGGCCGGGTCCGGGAGCGCGAGCCAGAGCTGCACGCCGTGGAGGATCGAGGTATCGGAGGTGGAAGTCTCCGAGTGGCAGATCCCGCCGCCCGACGTCATGAGATTGACCTCTCCCGGGCGGACGGCGCCCCGGTTCCCACCGGAGTCGATATGCGTGATCTCACCGGCGAAGAGCCAACTCACCGTCTGTAGCCCCGTGTGCGGGTGCGGCGCGACGTCCATCCCGCCCGAGGTGGAGACGTCCTCGGGCCCGTAGTGGTCGGCGAAGCACCACGCGCCGATGAGCGAACGTCGGCGCTGGGGGAGTGTGCGGCGTACGAGCATCGCCCGGGGCCCACCGAGCGGGACCTCGCGGGAGCTGAGGATCTCCACCGGGACGCCGCCCGCGGCGCGGACACTCGCCTCACTGTCGTCGTCCGCGTCTCCTCCCGCACGGCACACGATCTCCTCGGGACGGTCCTCGACATTGCTCATTTCGCGCTCCTTCCGAGGGCCCTTCGTCGTGTCCCTACTCCGTTCCGCCGCCATGGTAGGCGCGGTCGGTATCGGACCTCGGGAGACCCGGTTGGCATTTTGTACGATGGCGGACGTGACTTCGCGTACCTTCTTCCTGATCAAGCCCGACGGCGTCCAGCGTGGACTCGTGGGCACCATTGTCGACCGCATCGAGCGCAAGGGCCTGAAGATCGTGGCCATGGATCTCCGCCAGGTGCCCGAGGCGACCGCCGCCGAGCACTACGCCGAGCATTCCGAGCGGCCGTTCTATGGGAGCCTCCTCGAGTTCATCACCTCGGGCCCCGTGGTCGCGGGCGTGCTCGAGGGGCCGCGCGCGATCGAGGCGTGGCGCCAGCTCGCGGGCGGCACCGATCCCGTCGAGAAGGCCGCCCCGGGCTCGATCCGCGGCGATTTCGGTCTCGAGACCCAGTTCAACCTCGTCCACGGCTCGGACTCCGAGGAGTCCGCGGCGCGAGAGATCGCCCTCTGGTTCCCGGAGCTCTAGCCCGGAACCACCAACTCATCGAGCCCTCCCCGGACCCCGGGGTGCGGTTGCCACGGATTCCGGCGGCCCGCGCCCCGGGGTCTTCGTCATATTCGCGACGCCATGCCCGCGCCGTCACATACGCGCCGCCACACCCGGGTCTTCCTCGTCTGCGCCTCAGCGGAGCGGGCATCGATCCTCAGGTATTCGGCATGCGTTTGCCGTTCGCCATGTGCGACAATCGGAACGTTCGCACGTGGCGGACACGAGAAGACTTTCCGCGTGGACGGTGCGCGCGGGGCCCCTCGCTCGAGGGGACCGAGGCGCTGCCCTGCGTGGGATCGCCCCGCGAGGCGGGGCGTACGCAAAAGACAAAGTGTGCCGTGCGGCGGCGCCGGGGGATGCGATTGCGCCCTCGGTAGCGCCCGGCGCGAGAACAAATGCCCGGTTCGGTCGGGCTATAAGGAGAACCGAGTGTCGGAGACGACAATCGCGACTGGCGCGCAGATCGAGGCATTGCCGGAGAAGATGCGCGCATACGTCGCAGCCAAGGCCCTGGGCCTGGCCAGCAAGGAACTCATCGCGGCGCTCGCCGAGCGCGGCATCGAGCTCAAGAGCGCCCAGAGCGGCGTGACCCGCGAGCAGCTCACCGTGCTCGCCGCCGGTCCGGGCGAGGCGGGCACGGAAGCGCCCGCAGCGGAAGAACCCGCCATCGTGACGGCGGAGGTCGAGTCCGCCGAAGCGGCCGCGAAGACCCCCGCGAAGAAGCGGTCGAACCGCCGGAGGACGGCGAAGAAGGCGCCGGAGGCGGCTGAGGTCGACGCGGACACTGCAGCCACCGAGGCCGAAGAAGTCACCGCCGCCACTGCCGAAGACACAGCCGAAAAGACCGCCAAAGGCAACAGCGAGGACACCACCGAGGAACAGGGCTCCTCGTACTCGGGGTTCTCGATCGTCACCGGCGAGGTCGGGGCCGCCGAGGAGCGCGGCCGCGGCGGCCGGGGAGGACGAGGGCGGAAGCGCCCGCAGTCCGTTCCGGGATTCTCGCCGCTGTTCCTCACACCGGGCGAGGAGCGCGCGCAGGACGACAACGGAATCAGCGTCATCACCGTCACCGGCGAGGATTCGCCGGGCCGAGACGATGAGGACGACACCGAGACAGGTGCCGACGCCGGAGAAGGCAACGAGAAGGACGGCGACGGATCGAACCGTCGCCGCCGCCGGGGGCGCCGCGGGCGCGGCCGGGGCCGCGGCGAGGACTCTGCGCGGGGCGAGGAGAGCGGCGCCGACGGCAGCGAGTCGGATGACTCCCACTCCGGCTCCGACGCGAACTCGGATGCCGACGACCAGCACGACAGCGGCCGTGGCAACGGCAACGGCAATGGCAACGGGAACGGTAACGACGAGCAGTCGGACTCCGACGATTCCGAGCAGCGCCCCGAGGGCTCCTCGAGCCGGAGGCGACGCCGCCGGCGGCGCAAGAGCGGCGGCGACTCCGATGGGGACACCTCGCGCAACGAGAACAAGAGCGACGGGAAGAGCGGGGGCCGCGAGCGCAGCTCCGGAGGCACCGGCGACGACGAGATCCAGAGCATCTCGGGCTCGACGCGTCTCGAGGCCAAGCGGCGTCGTCGCCGCCCGGGTGGCGACGGCCGTCGCCGTCACGGCGTCCTCTCCGAGGCCGAGTTCCTCGCCAGGCGCGAGGAGGTCGACCGGGTCATGGTCGTCCGCGAGCGCGAGCGCCACGACGGCAGCGGAACCCTGACCCAGGTCGGCGTCCTCGAGGACAAGGTTCTCGTCGAGCACTTCGTCACCACCGAGGCGCAGCGCTCCATGGTGGGCAACGTCTATCTCGGCCGCGTGCAGAACGTGCTCCCGTCCATGGAGGCCGCGTTCATCGACATCGGCCGCGGCCGAAACGGCGTCCTCTACGCCGGCGAGGTCGACTGGCACGCCGCCGGCCTCGGCGGCAAGGCCCGCCGCATCGAGCAGGCGCTGCACCCCGGCGACCAGGTCCTCGTGCAGGTCACCAAGGACCCCGTGGGGCAGAAGGGCGCGCGCCTGTCCACGCAGATTTCCCTCGCCGGCCGCTTCCTCGTGTTCGTCCCGGGCGGCAGCTCGACCGGGATCTCGCGCAAGCTCCCGGATGTCGAGCGCAAGCGACTCAAGGCGATCCTCAAGTCCGTCGTGCCCGCAGGGAACGGCGTGATCATCCGCACCGCCGCCGAGGGGGTCTCCGAGGAGGACATCCGCCGCGACGTCGAGAGGCTCTCGTCCAAGTGGGAGAACATCTCCTCGGAGGCCGAGCGTCTCCAGAAGGGCAAGGGCGGCAGCGTCAGGACTCTCTACGAGGAGCCCGACCTGCTCGTCAAGGTCGTCCGAGACCTGTTCAACGAGGACTTCTCCAAGCTCGTCGTGCAGGGCGAGAAGTCGTGGAACACCGTCCACGAGTACGTTTCCGAGCTCGCCCCGGAAATGGAGGACCGTCTCGAGCGCTTCGAGAACGACGATCTCGACGTCTTCTCCGTCTATCGGATCGACGAGCAGATCCACAAGGCCCTCGAACGCACCGTGTGGCTGCCGAGCGGCGGCACCATCGTCATCGATCGCACCGAGGCGATGACGGTGGTCGACGTCAACACCGGCAAGTTCACCGGTCGGGGCGGCAACCTCGAGGAGACGGTGACCCGCAACAACCTCGAGGCCGCCGAGGAGATCGTGCGCCAGCTCCGGCTGCGCGATATCGGCGGCATGGTGATCATCGACTTCATCGACATGGTGCTCGAGGCCAACCAGGACCTCGTGGTCCGGCGGCTCACCGAGGCGCTCGGCCGGGACAGGACTCGGCACCAGGTCTCCGAGGTCACCTCACTGGGGCTCGTGCAGCTCACGCGCAAGAAGCTGGGCACCGGCCTGGTCGAGGCATTCTCCGAGTCGTGCACGCATTGCAGTGGGCGCGGGATAATCCTGCGCGAGGACCCGGTGCTCTACTCGGCTACGTCCGACGACGGGGGCAACGGCGGCGGCCACGGTAAGGGCGGCGGCAAGGGCCGCGGCCGTGGCGGCTCCGGCCGCGAAGATTCCCGTGGCGGGCATTCCGAGGGCGAAGGCAAGAACACCGACAAGGCCGAGAAGAAGGACGGGCCGAGCCCGTCCGCCCACCCGATGATCCTCGCCATGTCGAAGGGCGAGGAAGAGAACGAAGGCGGGACCGGCGCCGATACCGGGTCGACCTCCGGCGATGACGGCGGACAGCGCAGCTCCTCCGCCGCCGGCGACAATCGCGCCGAGGGAGGTTCGGCGGATAGCGGGGAGCCCAAGCGCTCCGGACGTCGCCGCTCCCGCCGGTCCTCGAGCCGAGCGTCCGGCGCCGCGGACGCTGCCGTGTCGACCGCGGATGTCGCCGCCGACCTACAGGGTGAGGGCGACAACCCCGCGCACGAGGCCGCCGAGGCGGTGCGCGAGTCTACGGACTCCACGGCGCACGTCGCGGAGGCAGCGGAGGATCTCGCGCCGCAGCCGCGGAAGCGGGCGCGGCGCCGGATCGTCCGTGCCGAGGAGCCCACTGCCGAGGGCGGCGAGAAGGGGACTGAGGCGAAGGTCGGATCGAAGGCGGACGCGAAGACCGAGTCGAAGTCCACGTCTAAGGCAAAGGCAAAGTCGGAGGATAAGGACACGGCAGACGCCATGGCAGGCGCCAAGGCCGGATCCAACGATCCGGTGGCGCCCGAGGTCCACGCGGCGGATCTAGCGGTCGAACACCACGACACCGAGCAGCCCCAGCGCCGGGGCCGCCGCCGAGCGACCCGAAGCGCGGGCGCGGCCGAGGCCACGGCTTCTGCACCGTCGGCATTGTCGGCACCGTCTGATTCTTCGGGAGCGGCTTTGAGCTCCGCTGCCGATGCCGCGCCCGCGGCAGGGAGCGGCCCGGCGGTCCGGGAGACCCACGAGGTCTCGGTGTCGGGTGGCGCGGCAACCGGGAGCGTCACCGAGCTCACGGGATCGGAGACGATCGTGCCGGCCGAGACGGAATCGCTGGCCGTCGTCAACAAGCCGAAGCGCCGCACGCGGCGCACCGCCAGCCGTCCCGCGGGAGAAGCAGGTTAACGGGCTGCGGAGCAGGCCGGACCCGTGCGCCCCGGGAGGGGCGCACGGCCGGTCGGCGCCGGTTTGACCCCGCGATAAGCGGCCGAGTAGCCTTAACAAGTCGCTTCATGCGGCGCGCTGCGCGCTGCCGCCAGGCACACCGCCGACAATCGCGATCCCGCGGGGACAACCCCGGGGCCGCCCATCGCGCGAGTGCCGGGTAGCGGAGGAGAGTTCCCCATCAAGGGCCCGCCTTCGCGCCGAGCATGAGCCAAGCAGTTAGTCATCATCACCGAGAAGCAAGGGGAAGCCCTCCGATGTACGCGATCGTCAAGACCGGCGGCAAGCAGTACAAGGTTGCCGAAGGGGACCTCGTCAAGGTCGAGAAGATCGAGGGCGAGGCCGGAGCCACTGTGTCGCTCCCGGCCGTCCTCGTCGTCGACGGCGCCAAGGTCACCGCTGAGGCCGACGCCCTCGAGAAGATCTCCGTCAATGGCGAGATCGTCGAGCAGACCAAGGGTCCGAAGATCCGGATCCACAAGTTCAAGAACAAGACCGGTTACCACAAGCGCCAGGGTCACCGTCAGAAGCTCACGGTCCTCAAGATCACCTCGATCAAGTAAGGCCGCCACACCTCTAGCCGCCCCGATGGGCGCGCTTTCCACTCAAGGAGAAGCAGTCATGGCACACAAGAAGGGTGCATCCAGCTCGCGTAACGGTCGCGACTCCAACGCCCAGCGCCTGGGCGTCAAGCGCTTCGGCGGCCAGGAAGTCAACGCCGGCGAGATCCTGGTCCGCCAGCGCGGCACGCACTTCCACCCGGGCGTTAACGTCGGTCGCGGTGGCGACGACACGCTGTTCGCCCTCTCCGCCGGCGCCGTCGAGTTCGGCACCAGGCGCGGCCGCAAGACCGTCAACATCGTCGCGGCGGACGTCGAGGCCTAAGGCCTGGGCGGCCACCGGCCGACGTCACCTACCCTTGCAGGGAACGATGCAGGGGCGGTATTCGCAAGGGCGAACTGCGCACTCGGGCGCTGTTCGCCCTTGCGGCATTTCTGCCGCGGCCGCCTGGCCTCGTCGCGGCGCCGGTAGTCACCTGGCAGCCGTACCGTAAGGAACGAGCCGTTCCACAACCATCCCAACACCTGCGCCCGAGAGCCGAAGGAGACCGTGCCGATGTCGCGATTCGTGGATAGGGTCGTCCTGCACCTCGCCTCCGGCGATGGCGGGCGCGGGTGTACGTCTGTGCACCGCGAGAAGTTCAAGCCCCTCGGCGGGCCCGATGGCGGAAACGGTGGCGACGGCGGTTCGGTGGTCCTCGAGGTCGACCCGCAGGTCCACACCCTCCTCGATTTCCACTTCCGCCCGCACGCGAAGGCCGGCCGAGGCGGACAGGGCGAGGGCAGCAACCGCAGCGGCGCCAGGGGAGAGGACCTCGTGCTCGGCGTGCCCGACGGCACGGTGGTCTTCGACGAGGACGGCACCATGCTCGCCGATCTCACCGGCGCCGGTACCCGTTTCGTCGCCGCGAAGGGCGGAAAGGGCGGCCTCGGCAACGCGGCGCTCGTATCCCGCGCGCGTAAGGCGCCCGGCTTCGCGCTCCTCGGCGAGCCCGGCGAGGAAAAGGATCTCGTCCTCGAGCTCAAGTCCGTCGCGGACGTGGGGCTCGTCGGCTACCCCTCCGCGGGCAAGTCCTCGCTCATCTCGGTGCTCAGCGCCGCCAAGCCGAAGATCGCCGACTACCCGTTTACCACCCTCGTGCCCAACCTCGGGGTGGTCACCGCGGGCAACGACACGTTCACCATCGCCGATGTCCCCGGCCTCATCCCCGGGGCGTCCGAGGGTCGCGGCCTCGGCCTCGATTTCCTCCGCCACATCGAGCGCTGCGCGGTGCTCGCGCACGTCGTCGACTGTGCCTCGCTCGAGTCCGACCGCGATCCGATTTCGGACGTCGAGGCCCTCGAGAACGAACTCGCCTCGTACACCTCGGCGATCGCCGAGGACACCGGGTTGGGCGACCTGGCCGCGCGCCCGCGCGTCGTGGTGCTCAACAAGATCGACATCCCCGAGGGGCGCGAGATGGCCGAGATGGTGCGCGAGCACTTCGCCGAACGCGGCTGGCCCGTCTACGAGATCTCCGCGATCGCGCACCTCGGCCTCGACGAGCTGCGCTTCGGCCTCTACAAGATGGTCCGAGAGTTCCGTCAGTCCCAGCCTGCGCCGGAGCCCGCGCGCACAGTCATTCGCCCGAAGGCCCAGGGCGGCCCCGAGTTCCGGATCACCAAGGATCCCGACCACGCGGGCGCGTTCGTCGTGCTCGGCGAGAAGCCCGAGCGCTGGATCAACCAGACCGATTTCGAGAACGACGAGGCCGTCGGCTTCCTCGGCGACCGCCTCGCTCGCCTCGGCGTAGAGGACGCGCTGCTCGCGGCCGGCGCGGTCGAGGGCACCGACGTGACCATCGGCGAGGTGACCTTCGAATGGGAGCCCTCGACGCCCGCCGGTGTCGACCTGCGGCGCACGGGTCGCGGCACCGATGTGCGTCTCGAGGGGAGCGAGCGCGTCGGCGCCGCCGAGCGCAAGTACCAGAAGTACGTCCGCCGCGGGCTCATCGATCCCGACGAGGAGCCCACCGAGTGAGTTCCGCCGGTTCGCGCGACGATTCCCGCGAGGCGGAGCTGCGCGACCGCCTGGCGACGGCGAAGCGCGTCGTCATAAAGATCGGGTCCTCCGCCATTGCCTCCGTGGGCCCGGGTGTGCACCGGGACCGGCTCGAGTTTCTCGCCGATGCGGCAGAAGCGCGCATGACGGCGGGCTCCGACGTCTTTATGGTGTCCTCCGGCGCCGTCGCCGCGGGCATGGCGCCGTTGGGCCTCGAGCGGCGCCCCCGCGACATCGCATCGAAGCAGGCCGTGTCCTCCGTGGGCCAAGCGGAGCTCGCCGGCGCATGGGGAGAGGCTTTCGCGCGCCACGGCCGCACCACCGGCCTCGTGCTGCTCACGGCCACGGACATCGGGCGCCGCGACACCGCGCGCAACGCTCAGCGGACGCTCGACAAGATGCGCACGTTGGGGATCGTGCCGATCATCAACGAGAACGATGCGATCGCGACATACGAGTTCCACTTCGGCGATAACGACCGTCTCGCCGCGCTCGTCTCGCACCTGCTCTCCGCGGATGCGCTCATCCTCCTCTCCGACGTCGACGCGATGTACGACAGGAACCCGGTGGAGCCCGGTGCCCGGCGGATCTCCTTCGTCGGGCGCGACGATCCGCTCGCCGATGTCGAGGCAGGTGACGGCGGCGCGCTCGGCACCGGAGGCATGGCCTCTAAGCTCGCCGCCGCAAAGCTCGCGGCCGATGCCGGCGTGCCCGTGCTGCTCACGAGCGCCGAACTCGCCGGCGCCGCGGTGGCGCCGGGATTCTCGGGCGGGACGGTCTTCGAGCCGAGGCCAGAGCGGATGTCTGCTCGCCGCTTCTGGGTGAGGCACGTTGCGGATGCCACGGGCTCGGTCACGCTCGATGACGGCGCCGTGTCCGCGATCTCCGCGGGGCCGCGGCGCTCGCTCCTCGTAGCCGGAATCTCCGGCGTCGAGCGCGGCTTCTTCAAGGGCGACGTGATCGAACTCCTCGACGCGAGGGGGAAGCGTGTCGGCCGCGGGATCGCGGGCTACGACGCCACCGAGCTTCGGGAACTGCTCGAGCTTCGGCGTGCCGCGACCGAGAAGGACGGCCTCGGGC
The DNA here is from genome assembly GCF_036741115.1 of Dietzia sp. Taxonomy (NCBI): domain Bacteria; kingdom Bacillati; phylum Actinomycetota; class Actinomycetes; order Mycobacteriales; family Dietziaceae; genus Dietzia; species Dietzia sp. The sequence goes on along the minus strand of NZ_DAINST010000006.1, from coordinate 52,739 downwards.
GGCCGCTGGTCCACGCCGACGACCTCGTGGTGGTCTAAGAGAATCGATGGACAGGTTCCTTCGAATTCTCGGTGGACTCGGCCTCGTTTTCTCCGGAGTCGTGCTCGGCGCGGTTCTCAACTGGCTGTCCGCCATCGTTTTTCCGACGCGGGTGTATGGGTCCGCTATTTTCCTACCCGTCGTCGTCGCAGGTCTCGCCGTTGCGGGGGTCGGGGCTTGGTGCCTGGGCCATCGCCGTGTCGCCCTGGTTACCGCCGGTGTCGTGCTTGCCTTCGCGATGCTAGTCCTCATCGTGTTCGGCATGGCCACGTCGCTTGCCGGCTTGGACGCCTAGCGAAGGGCAGGGAATGCGCCGAACCGTGCACGAGGGCGAGGGCCAGGCTAGCCAATTGAGCGCCTCTACTTTTGTTGTTGATTGGTGCCCTATGGCCGCCCCTCGTGCCCCGCGTAAGAGATCCGTGGTCGAGATCGTTCACGGCAAGAAAGGCAAGAACGGCAAGAACGGCTGGCCGGTGCTAGCTACGCGGAGTCCAGTGGGAAGGCGACTATCGCCGAGTCTCGCGACGCGAGACAGGCCTCTTCTTCCCATGAGCCGGAAACAGCGGCAAAGCCAGTCCGCGATTCCGGATCGACGGCCACCGCGAAGGGCATGCCCAGGCTGCCTGTCTCCCAGGTTCTAGCGATGGAACCATTCCGGTCGAGGAGCACGATCTCGGACGCGAAAGGCATCGCGACGAGCACCTCTCCGATTGGTAGCGCGGCGATGCCGTCCGGCATGCGGGTCCCCGAGAACTCGGCGAAAGGTTCGCGCCTGGACAACGCACCGTTCTGGCCGATCGCGAAGGAGGTGATTCGCGGCGGCGTCGAGCGGGTCTCTGCGACGAGAAGTGTGGTGTCGTCGTCGACAAGGGCCATGCCGTTGGCGAAGTTCAAGCCCTCCGCCGCGACGGTTGCCGTGCCTTTGGCCGAGACGCGTCCGAGCGCCGCCGGGTGCGGGGGAGCGGGTGGCGCGGAGGCGCCGCCATAGTTGCCGACGTAGACCCCGCCGCCCGGAGCTTCGGTCATGTCGTTGACATGCCATTCGGCGATCGCAGAGAGATCGGCGAAAGTCGAGACGCGGCCGTTGTGGTCGATCCTCGCGATGCTGCGCGAGACCTGCTGGGTGACGAGTACGACGCCATCGCCCAGGAGGACGAGTCCCGAGGGGCGATCCGGGGTCCGGATCGAGCGGAGCACCTCGCCGGAACGTGCGTCGATCTGGTGGACCGTGCGGTCGTACATGTCCGAAAACCACACGCTGCCCCCGGAATATCGGACGCCCTCGGCAAAGGGAAGTCCTCGGACGAGTACGTGGAAGCGATCAAGCATTGTTTCCTCCCTTGGCCGTGTCCATGTCCGCGTCCTTGCCCGCGGACCGCGCGAATTCGGCGCCCGCGGTAGAGGACCGCGGAGCCATAAGTGGGGCCTCCTCCGACCGCAGCGCCACGACGAAGTCGGAGGCGTAGGCGATCGTCACCCCGGCCATGGCGAGCCCGACCATGCTGTGGACGAGCGCCGGCCGCGCACCGCCGAGCACCGCGGCGATCCCGGCCACGCCGATAGCCAGGCCGAGCGCCGTCATCCACAAATGGAGCGGAGAAGCGGTCGAGCGGGAGAACCAGAAAACGAGAAAATGGGCGCCGACCACGGCCGCTACTGTCGGCTGGATGAGCTCGGGGTCGACGAGCGCGACGAGGCGAATGGCCACGAGGAGGGCGACGATCTCGGCGACGATGGCGACTAGGGTGACGATCCCGGCCGAACGGTTCCGCGCCTCGCGCTCGGGCTGCGGCCCAACAGCGCGCCGCAACAGGCGCATGCGGCGGAAGAGCGGGAGGAGGCTCTCGAGCGCCGCGACGCCGACCGCGAGCTCGGCGATGCCGAGGACGGTGGCAGAAGGTATCCGGACGAGACCGCCCACGAGGCCCAGAGCAGTATAAATGCTCCTATGAGGGCGACCCCGACCCAGCGCATGTCCATGCTCGGACAAGCTACAGCAGCGCGGCAGCCGGGAGAGGGACTTGACCGAGTTCGCTATCATTCCCTGACCCCACTACGGGCGAACAGCTGCCGGGGATCGCGGCGCGCGGGAACAATGGGGGAATGAGCAGCAGCGAGAACGCGAACGACCGGCCAAGGGCGGAACTTTCGGCGTCATCCACTGGCCCCACGGACGAGCAGCGGAAGCACAACGCCGAGCAATACGATGAGTTCCTCGCCGAGCGTCCGACCGCCCCGGAATACGCCGCCTACGTCGAGACCACGCGGAGCACCGCCGCCAACGCGGGGCCGCTCCCGCGCATCGACGGCGAGAAGTGCCGCGGTGCCGAGTCGGCGGAGTTCGTGCCGGACCTCATCGTGGTCGGGGCAGGACTCGCTGGGCTCGTCGCCACATACGAGGCGACGAAGGCGGGCAAGCGCGTGCTCGTGCTCGACCAGGAGAACGAGAACAGCCTCGGCGGGCAGGCGTACTGGTCCCTGGGCGGGCTGTTCCTCGTGGATTCGCCGGAGCAGCGACACATCGGTATCCACGATTCCTTCGACCTCGCGTGGCGGGACTGGCAGGGCTCCGCTGCCTTCGACCGCCCGGAGGACGAGTGGCCGCGCAGCTGGGCCCGCGAATACGTGGCCTTCGCCGCGGGCGAGAAGCGGCAGTACCTGCACGATCTCGGCCTCCGCTTCGTCCCCACCGTCGGCTGGGCCGAGCGCGGATCCGGCGACGCCGAGGGGCACGGCAACTCCGTGCCCCGTTTCCATGTCTCGAAGGGCACCGGCACGGACGTCGTCCGCATCTTCGAGGAGCCCGTACGCGAAGCCGCAGCGCGCGGGCTCGTGCGATTCGGATTCCGGCACAGGGTGGGCGAGCTCCTGCTGGATGACGGCGTGGTCGTGGGCGTCTCCGGGGCCGTCCTCTCGCCGTGCGACGAGCTCGACCGCTCCGTCGCGTCACCGCGCACCGAGGTCGGGGAATTCGAGTTTCGCGCGGCGGCCGTCCTCGTGTCCTCCGGCGGCATCGGCGGCAACCCGGAGAAGGTCGCCGAACTCTGGCCCACCGAGCGGCTCGGTCCCGCGCCCGGCAGGATGATCAGCGGAGTCCCCGAGCACGTCGACGGCAAAATGATCGACATCGCCGCCGGTTCCGGTGCCCGTGCTATCAACCGCGACCGCATGTGGAACTACACCGAGGGCGTGCGCAACTTCGCCCCCGTGTGGCCGCGGCACGCCATCCGGATCATCCCCGGTCCCTCGACTATATGGCTCGACGCATTCGGCCAACGCATGCCGATACCGCTCTTCCCGGGCTTCGACACCGTGGCCTCGACCAGGGCGATCACAGACACGGGGCACCACTACTCGTGGTTCGTGCTCGACGAGGCCATCGCGGCGAAGGAGTACTTGCTCTCGGGGTCGGAGCAGAACCCGGACATCACCTCGAAGAAGCTGTCGAAGATGCTCGGGCGGATCGTCGAGGGGATGCCGCCGGGTGTCGAGGGATTCGTCGAGAACGGCCCCGACTGGGTCACCGCAGAGACCATCGAGGATCTCGTGGCGAAGATGAACGGCCTGCTCGAGCCCGGTGAGCCCACGCTCGAAGTCGAGGACGTGCGGCGGCACGTACTCGCGATCGACGGGCAAATGGACAATCCTTTCGCCAAGGATGCCCAGGTCCAGGCGATCCACAACTCCCGCAGGGTGATTACCGATCGCCTCGCGCGGATCGCGAAGCCGCACAAACTGCTCAAGGATTCGGGAGCGGGGACACATTCCTGGGCGGGCGAGGGCGGCCCGCTCATCGCCGTGAAGATCCACCTGATGACCCGCAAGACCCTCGGAGGCCTCGAGACCGACCTCGATTCGCGGTGCCTCGGTGCCGATGGCGAGCCCATCCCCGGGCTGTACGCCGCGGGCGAGGCCGCCGGCTTCGGCGGCGGCGGCGTGCACGGCTACAGCTCGCTCGAGGGGACGTTCCTCGGCGGCTGCATCTTCTCGGGGATGCGCGCCGGGCGCGCGGTGGCGAGGTCTTAGTCGGGTACTAGCCGGATGGTGCCGGAACCGACTTGGGAACTCGCGGGCCCGGACTGCGGCGGCGAGCCGTAGGATGGCACCCATGACCGCGACGAACACCGAAGTCTCGACGGCCGCAGCTGGCTCAAACGGAAGCGCCGCCACGGAGTCGGCCGAGGGCGACGCGCTGCGCGAAGCAGTTCAGTCCGCCGCACGCGCGGCGCGCCGGGCCTCGCGCACGCTCGCGCTCGCCTCGACAGAGCTGCGTAACGAGATCCTCTCCGCCGCCGCAGATGCACTCGAGGCCGCCGAGGCCGGGCTCATCTCGGCGAACAAGGAGGACCTGCACGCGGCGGAGGAAGAGGGCACCGAGTCGGCGATGCTCGATCGGCTGCGGCTCACCCCGGAGCGGATCCTCGGCATCGCCGGTGGGCTCCGCCAGGTCGCCGCGCTTCCGGATCCGCTCGACCAGGTCGTTCGGGGGAATTCTCTGCCCAACGGCATGAAGCTCGAACAGGTCCGCGTCCCGCTCGGCGTCGTGGGGATGATCTACGAGGGGCGCCCGAACGTGACGGTCGACGCCTTCGGCCTCGCCTTCAAATCCGGGAACGCCGCCCTCCTGCGCGGTTCGCGGTCGGCGCGGCGCTCCAACGAGGCGCTCGTCGCGGTGCTCCGCGGCGTGCTCAGCGAGTTCGGCATGGACGCCGATGTCGTCCAGCTCCTGCCCAGCGAGTCCCGCGCCTCGGTCACGCACCTCATCCAGGCGCGCGGCCTCGTCGACGTGGTCATCCCGCGCGGCGGCGCCGGTCTCATCCGCAGCGTCGTCGAGAACGCCTCGGTCCCCGCGATCGAGACGGGTACCGGCAACTGCCACCACTTCATCCACGCCGCCGCGGATGTGGAGGAGGCCATCGAGCTCGTCGTCAACGGCAAGACCCGCCGCTGCAGCGTGTGCAACTCGACCGAGACGGTGCTCGTCGACAGCGCGCTGGGGGAGGACACCATCGCGCGCATCGCCACCGAGCTTGGAGAGCGCGGAATCGTGCTCCACGGGGACCGCGAGGGCATGGTCCCGGCGACCGACGCGGATTGGGGAGAGGAATACCTCTCCAACGACCTCGCCTTCGCCGTGGTCGACGGTCTCGACGGTGCCGTCGAGCACATCGAGCGCTGGAGCACGGGCCACACCGAGGCGATCTCCACGAAGGACATCGACGCCGCGCAGGATTTTGCCAAGCGGGTCGATTCGGCGGCCGTGATGATCAACGCCTCGACCGCGTGGACCGACGGCGAGGAATTCGGCTTCGGCGCCGAGATCGGCATCTCGACCCAGAAGCTCCACGCCCGCGGCCCGATGGGGCTGCAGGAGCTCACCAGCACCAAGTGGATCGCCACGGGGCGCGGGCACGCCCGCCCCTGATAGACGGATCCCGCGGAGCGGGCCGACGAAGACGCCCGCCCGAGCAACATATTTCGAATGGAGAACCACATGGATCGCGCACGGCGGACCCAGCCCGCACTGTTCTCGAGCATCGACGACGTCATGGCCAAACTCGAGGAGCACGGCTACCTCGCGGACCGCGCGACGGCGACGGTGGTCTTCCTCGCCGATCGGCTCGGCAAGCCGCTGCTCATCGAGGGGCCCGCGGGCGTGGGCAAGACCGAGCTCTCGCGCGCCGTCGCGGCGGCGACGGAGGCCGAGCTCATCCGCCTGCAGTGCTACGAGGGGGTCGACGAGGCCCGCGCGCTCTACGAGTGGAACCACGCCAAGCAGATCCTGCGCATCCAGGCCGGGCAGGGCGAGGGCTGGGACGCCACGCGCGATTCCGTGTTCGGTGAGGAGTTCCTCTTGTCCCGGCCGCTGCTCACCGCGATCAGGCGTTCCGATCCCACTGTGCTGCTCATCGACGAGGTGGACAAGGCGGACGTGGAGATCGAGGGCCTGCTCCTCGAGGTGCTCTCCGATTTCGCGATCACCATCCCGGAGTTCGGGACGATTTCCGCGACCCGCCGCCCCTTCACGGTGCTCACGTCGAACGCGGCCCGCGAGCTCTCCGAGGCGCTCAAGCGGCGCTGCCTGTACCTGCACCTCGACTTCCCGACGCCGGAGCGCGAGCGCAAGATCCTCGCCGCCCGCGTTCCCGAGCTCGACGACCGTCTCGCGGAGCAGGTCGTCCGCGCCGTCGGCCTGTTGCGCGCGATGGCGCTGAAGAAGGTGCCCTCGGTCGCCGAGACCATCGACTGGGCGCGGACCATCGTCTCCCTCGGCCTCGACACGCTCGACGACGAGGCGGTCTCGGAGACCCTCGGCGTGGTGCTCAAGCATCACAGCGACCAGATCCGCGCCGCGGTGGAGCTGCGCGTCAACTAGCGTGTCGGCGCGGGCGGGCGCGCACCAGACCCAGAGCACGACGGAAGAGAACCCGGGAGGGGAGCAGAACATGGCGGCAACATCGGCTGGGGCTGACGCGGCGGACGCGCGCCCCGTGCCCGGCGGCCTGTCGGGGCACCTCGTCGACTTCGTCGAGGCGCTCCGCTCCAAGGGGATCACGGTCGGTCCTTCGGAGGCGGTGGACGCCGCCGCGGCGGTGCTCGAGATCGACCTCCTCGACAGGGAGGCGCTGCGCGAGGCGCTCGCCGCGACCCTGATCCGCAGGCCCACCCAGCGCTCGATCTTCGATCAGCTCTTCGACCTGTGGTTCCCCGCCTCGCGTGGCTACCGCGCCGCCGCGGACGCAGACGACGCCCCGATCGTCGAGCTTCCCCGGGGTGAGGACGGCAAGGTCGATCCCAAGGCGCTCGAGGAGCTCATCGTCGACCTGCTCTCCCAGGACACCCCGGAGTCCCTCGCCCAGGCCAAGGCCCTCGCCGAGCTCATGGTGGAGCAGATGGGCCGGTACGACTCGACGCGGGGACCGGCGTTCTCCAGCTACCAGACGCTGGGCAAGCTCGATGCCTCGTCGATCGCCCGGCGGATCATGGACGGCCTGCTCGGCGCCGACCCCGACGATCCCGACGGCAGCGGCCGGATTATGGAAAAGGCCGCGGCAGCGCATCGTGCGAACGAGAAGGTCAAGGGCTTCTTCCAGCAGGTCACCGACGAGGTGCGGAGGCGCACGGCGGAGCATGCCGGGCGCGAGCGCATCGCCAAGATGACGGTCGGTCCCGATTCCGACCACGTCGATTTCCTCCGCGCCAACGACGCCGACCTGCAAAAGCTCCGCCGTCAGGTCGGCCCGCTCGCGCGCCAGCTCGGCAACCGCCTCGCCGCGCGGCGCAAGCGGATCCGGCGCGGCGATATCGACATGCGCCGCACGATGCGCCAGTCGATGTCTACCGGCGGGGTCCCCATGGAGCTGATTCTGCGCAAGCCGCGCAAGGCGCGCCCCGAGCTCGTCGTGCTCTGCGACGTCTCCGGCTCCGTCGCCGGGTTCAGCCACTTCACCCTCCAGCTCGTCCACAGCCTCCGCGAGCAGTTCTCCCGGGTGCGGGTCTTCGCCTTCGTCGACACCGTCGACGAGGTCACCGACTACTTCGCCACGGGTGACGATCTCGGCAGCGCGATGGCGCGGATGGTGTCCGAGGCAGAGATCGTCACCTATGACGGGCACTCGGACTACGGCCACGCCTTCCGCGGTTTCGCCGAGCGCTACGTGCACACGCTGAGCCCGTCGGGATCGGTGCTCGTCCTCGGGGACGCGAGGAACAACTACCGCGACCCGGCGCTGGCCTCGGTCGAGTTGCTCACCGAGCGTGCGCGCCACGTCCACTGGCTCAACCCCGAGCCGAAGGAATACTGGGGGACCTCGGATTCGGCGACGGCGCAGTACGGCGAGTTCGTGCCCATGCACGAGTGCAGGAACATCGCGCAGCTCTCCGCCGTCGTCTCCCAGTTGCTCCCCGTGTAACCGCGGCGCCGCCGCCCGCACACGATCACGGCCGAACCGGAGGACCACCGCCATGCCCACCACCCCAGACGCCACGCCTGCGGTGCAAGGCTCTGCTGCGCCGCAGGGCTCCGCCGTGCCGCAGCGGCGCCGGCGGCGCCTCGGCATCATGGGCGGGACCTTCGACCCGATCCACCACGGCCACCTCGTGGCCGCGAGCGAGGTCGCGCACCGCTTCGACCTCGACGAGGTGGTCTTCGTGCCCACCGGCCTGCCGTGGCAGAAGACGGGGAAGTCCGTCTCCCCGGCGGAGGACAGGTACCTCATGACCGTCATTGCGACGGCCTCGAACCCGCGCTTCTCGGTCTCGCGCGTCGACATCGAGCGCGATGGACCCACGTACACCCTCGATACGCTCGAGGACCTGGCGAAAATGGACGCGAACGCCGACCTGTTCTTCATCACCGGCGCCGACGCCCTCGAGAAGATCTTCACGTGGCGCGGCTGGGAGGATCTCTTCCGCCTCGCCACATTCGTCGGCGTCTCTCGGCCGGGATTCGAGTTGAGCACCTCCCATCTCCCGCAGATAGACTCCGAGAGAATCCACCTCGTCGAGATTCCGGCGCTTTCCATCTCCTCGACGGAGTGCCGCCGCCGCGCCGCGGCCGGCGATCCCGTCTGGTACCTGGTTCCCGATGGGGTCGTGCAGTACATCTCGAAGCGGAATCTCTATCGCGTGGACAGCGCCACGCGACCGGACGGCTCATTTGCCTCCACACCTCCGGCGTCATCCGCGACAGAGCATGTAGACGGGCGAACCGGTACCGTTTTCCCGAACGGCCCGGATTCCCCGAGCGGCGACAGCCGCAACGCAAAGGCGACGGCCGAGCCCGACGCAATGACGCCCACCGACCCCGCAGCACAGGAGTAGTGACAACATGACAGCGACCCCGGAAGCCATCGACCTGGCCACGAAGGCGGCTCTCGCGGCTGCGGACAAGCTCGGCGAGAACGTCACGGTGATCGACGTGTCCGACCAGCTCGTCATCACGGATTGCTTCGTCATCGCCTCAGCGGACAACGAGCGGCAGGTCGCGTCGATCGTCGACGAGGTCGAGGACGTGCTCCGCGAGGCCGGCAGCAAGCCGCTGCGGCGCGAGGGCACGCGCGAGGGCCGCTGGGCGCTGCTCGACTACGGCGAGGTCGTCGTCCACATCCAGCACGCCGACGAGCGCGATTTCTACGCCCTCGACCGGCTGTGGAAGGACTGCCCGGTGATCGAGGTGGAGGGCATCGAGTCCGCCGAGCGCCCGCTCAGCTGGACGGGCCTGTCCGAGGAGCAGGACGCGCAGCTCCCCCCGGTCGAGCCCAACCGTGACGCCGGCGGGGCGCAGTGACCCGACGCCTCATCCTGCTGCGCCACGGGCAGACGCACTACAACGCCACGATGCGAATGCAGGGCCAGCTCGACACCGAGCTCTCCGAGCGGGGGAGGGCGCAGGCCGCAGCGGCGGCGAAGGCGATCGCCCCGCGCGGCCCGCGGGCGATCTACAGCTCTGACCTGGCGCGCGCCATGGTCACCGCCGAGGAGCTCGCCGCTGTCGCCGGCCTGCCCGTGCACCCCGATCGGCGGCTGCGCGAGACCGACCTCGGCACGTGGCAGGGCATGTCCCACCTCGAGGTCGACGAGCAATGGCCCGGCGCGCGCGGCGTGTGGCGCAGCACGCCGACGTGGAGACCATCGGGAGGGGAGACTCGGCTCGAGGTCGCACGGCGCGCACGCTCTCTCGTCGACGAGTTGGTCGCCGAGATCGACCACTGGGGCAAGCACCCCGTGGTGCTCGTCGCACACGGCGGTGCGATCGCGGCTTTGACGGCGGCGCTCCTCGAGCTCCCCGTGTCGCACTTCGCCCTCTTCAACGGCCTGGGGAACACTGCGTGGGCGCAGCTCTCCTCGCATCCGCGCGCCGACGACAACCCGCCCGCAGACGATGCGGCGGTGCCGCCCGAGGGCGACGCGGCACGCGCGGTGCTCTGGCGCCTCGATGCCTGGAACGTCGCTCCGCACCTGGAGACGCGATGAGCGTCTGCCTCGTCACCGATTCCGCGTCCCAGCTGCCGGAAGCGTGGGTGGAGGCGCTGGGGATCACCGTGCTCGCGCTCCACGAGACCGTCGACGAAGGCGAGGTCGCCGCGACGTCCGGGCTCGGCCCGGGCGAGCTCGAGGACGCCTACCGCGACCTCCTCTCCGAAGAGGACGTGACAGGCGTGGTCTCCGTGCACCTCGCGAGCAAGCTGTCGCGGACATGGGAGTCGGCGACCCTTGCCGCGTCGTCCTTCGGCGGGCGCGTCCGGGTGGTCGACTCGGAGAACGTTGGGATGGCGTTCGGCGGGGCCGTCGCGCAGGCCGCGGCGCTCGCCCACGCAGGCGCTTCTCTCGCCGATGTCGCGGCGCTGGCTGAGCGGATCGTCAAGGCCTCGAGCACCTTTATCGCCGTGGACAAGATGGACTCGCTTCGCAGGGGCGGGCGCGTCGGCGCGGCGTTCGCCCTGTTCGGAGGGGCGCTGTCGACCAAACCCGTGCTGCGCGTGCGCGCGGGGAATCTCGCGCTGGCCGCGAAGACACGCACTGTCACCAAGGCTCTACAGAAGTTGCGACAGCTCGTGCGCGACGAGCTCGGCGGCGACTCGCTCGTGACGGTCCACTATTCCGGTGAGCCCGCGCCCGCCGAGCAGCTCGCGCTCGAATTCCGCAAGGAGACGACGTTTCCCGAGCGCGTGCTCATGGTCGAGATCGAGCCTGTGCTCGCGTGGCACGTGGGGGACAATGCCGTGGCCGTGTCGGTGTGTCCGCTCGAGGACCCCGACGCACAGCTGCCGTGGGTCACCCCGGGCGAGTCATTCGGCGATTCCCCCGAGGACCTCGTGGTCGAATAGCCCCCGGTAGGAGGGCTGTGCACAGGGGCGTGCACGGCATCCCCAGGTGGGAGATCGGTGTAGGTTCGTTCGGCTTTCGTGCGCGTCGCCGGCCGTACCGTCTCTGGCCATGAGCACTGCGAGCCCCGTCCACGCACCGGCGTCGGCGCCTACCTCTGCAACCGGCGACCCTCCCGATCCCGTCTCGCGCCTACGGCGAATCGTCGAGGTGGGATCGGTAGCTACAACCGGAACCGCTTCAGGGTCCGAACCCGAGCCGGAATCTGGGGCGGGCACGGGTGCGCGACGCCCGCCGTTCGACGCCGCGGATGACGGCGAACGTCCCGAACTCCCCGCCGGCCGTGTCGCCGAGCTTCCCGAATGGGCGCCGTCGCGTTCCGGGCGGGCGGCGCTGCTCGGCGGACTGTCCCTCGGCCGCGCCGGTGGTATGGCGCTGCTCGCCGCCGTCCTCGTCGTCGCCGGCTTCGCGCTCGCCAACCTGTTGCGCTCAGAGCCCAGCGAGGTCTCGGCGCCCGACCTTCCCGGGCTCTCGGCGGCGGGCGGGGCGGGCGATCCAGCGGGAGCAGCGGCGCCGACGGTCTCGGCGGCTGCATCCGCCTCGGGCGCTTCGGCCGGGGCGGCGTCGGGTTTCCCGCCCCCGGGCGCGGGGGAGTCTGTCGGGACCGTCGTCGTCTCGGTGGTCGGGCTCGTCGTCCGTCCCGGACTGGTGACCCTCGGGCCGAGCCCTCGCGTGGCCGACGCACTTGCCGCTGCCGGCGGCGCGCTGCCCGAGGCCGACACCACTTCGCTCAATCTCGCGCAGATCCTTGAAGACGGCGAGCAGGTCGTCGTCGGCGTCCGCGCGCTGGAGGCGGCGGCGCCACCGGGATCGCAGCTGCTCGGCGCGGGCGGGGCCGCGGCAGGCGTGATCGCGCCCGGTGGTGCGGCGAGTGGCGCCGGTGCAGGAGCACCGGGGAAGGCGGACGGGAAGGTGAATCTCAATTCCGCGACGGCGGCGGAGCTCGAGGGGCTCAATGGTGTCGGGCCGGCGACGTCCGGCGCGATCATTGAGTATCGCGAATCCCACGGCCCCTTTACGGATGTAGAGCAACTCGGCGAGGTGCGGGGCATCGGCCCGGCGAAACTCGCGGCTCTCCGCGATGCGGTCACGGTGTGAGCGCGCCGCGGCGCCGGGCGCCGGACCTCCGGCTGGCCCCGGTCGCGGCCACCGCATTCGGTTGTGCCCTGGGATTCGCCGCGGTCCCGTGCCGGGAATCGCTCGCCCTCGCCGTGTGCGCGGTCTGTGCGGGCGCGGCGTGTGTCGTCACAGGCAGGGGGTGGGCGCGCGGGCCGGTTAAGGCCGAGCAGCTCCGGGCAGTGGGCTTGTGCGCGGTGGTGATGGCGCTGGTCTGCGGCCTGGGCGCCGCACGCGCTCACTCCGCCGAGCGGAGTCCACTCGCCGGATCGCAGCCCGCCCGAGCCACCGTCGAGCTCGAGGTACGCGCGATACCCCGTCCGGTGGCGGCCGAGCATGGCAGCGCAGAGGTCGTGGTGATCGACGTGTTCGTCCGCTCCGTGTCTTTGGGGAGCGAGCGCTGGACGATGCGCGCCCCGGCGACACTCTTCGCGCGCGGCGAGGGCTGGCTGTGGCTCGAGCCCGGGACGGCTGCGAAGACGGTGGTCAGCACGAGCCCGGGGCCGCCGGGGGAGAGGGAGCTCACTCTGTCCGCCGGCGGTTCGCCGAGGATCGTGCACGGGCCCGAGGGTGCTCACTCCGTGGCCGCTGGGGTGCGGACGGCATTGCAGGAGGCCTCCCGCGCGCTCCCGCCGCCGGCAGACGCTCTGCTTCCATCGATGGTCCTCGGCGATCAGCGGCGCGTCCCGCCCGAGCTCTCGCAGGCCTTCCTCGACTCCGGGCTCTCCCACCTGGCCGCTGTCTCAGGGGCGAACATCGCGTACGTCCTCGGCGCCGCGGTGTGGCTGGCCGCCGTGTGCGGCGCCGGGCGGCGCACACGGCTCGCGCTCGGGGCCGCCTCGGTCGCCGCGTTCGTGCTCGTGGTCGGCCCGGAGCCGAGCGTGCTGCGCGCCGCGGCGATGGCTGCGATCTCCGTCTTCGCCCTCGCGACGGGGCGCTCCCGCGATTCGCTCCGTCTGCTCCTCGTCGTGGTCCTCGTGTTCTCGATCGCGGCCCCGGCGACTGTCGTCGGGCTGGGCTTCGTCCTCTCGGTGACGGCGACCGCCGGAATCGTCATCGCCGCCGCCCCTGCTGAGCGCCTTCTCCTTGCAGCCACCCTTCTCGCGGCGCGGTCCGCTCGGCGCCTGCGCGGACGGGTCCTGGCAGAAAAGTCACCGGAGGTGGCGGCACCAGCTGCGGTCTTCGTCGCCGCGTCCGCGTTCCCGCACCGGCACCCCGTGCGCCTCGCGTGCTCGGCGATCGCGCTCGCCCTCGTCGCACACGCCTCGACAGCGCCCGTGCTCGCAGCCACGGGCCGGGCAGTGCCTGCGTGGGCGATCGCGAAGAACATCGCCGTGGCCCCGGTGGTCCCGCTGGTCACCGTGGCGGGGACCGCGGCGGCCGCCGCCGGCCCCGTCGCACCGCCGCTCGGGTCGGCGGCATCGCGGGCGCTCGCGTGGGCCACCGTTCCCGCGTTGTGGTGGATCGTTTCCGTCGCGCGGTGGGGTGTCGGAGGGGAACGGTAGATTGATGCGCATGTCAGCACAGCGGAAGGCTCCTGCCCCCGAGGGGCCGCTGCACCTAGTGCTCGGGACGGACGAGTTCCTGGCCGATCGTGCCGCGTCAAACGTCATCGCCGGTGCTCGCGCGCAGGTGGCTGGCGAGGGCCTCGAGGAGCTCGTGGTCTCCTGGCGCGCGAGCTCGGAGATCACTCCGGTGGAGATCTCCGAGCTCCTCGCTCCTTCGCTCTTCGGCGAGCCGCGCGCGGTGGTCATCACGGGCGCGGCGGAGCTCGGAAAGGAGGGTGTCGCCCTCGTCGAGGACGCGGCGGCGGACCTCCCGGAGAACGTGTGGCTCGTCGTTCTCCACTCCGGCGGCGGGCGGGCCAAGGCGCTCGCACCCGCGCTGCGCAAGCTCGGCGCCGTGGAGCACGATGCCCAGCCGATCAAGCGCCCGGCCGCCATTCTCGCCTTCGTGCGCTCGGAATTCTCGAGTCACTCCGCGCGCGTCTCGCAGGACGTGTGCGAGGCTCTGGTCGAGGCGATCGGCACGGACCTGCGGGAGCTCGCCGCCGCCGCGGCGCAGCTCGTCTCGGACACGGACGGCGCCATCGATGTCGCCGCGGTCCACCGGTACTACCAGGGAGTCGTGGGCGTCACGGGCTTCACCGTCGCGGACTACGCCGTCACGGGACGGGTCGACGAAGCCATCGAAGCCCTCGAATGGGCCATGCACTCCGGCACCCCACACGTTCTCCTCGCCGACGCGCTGGCGGACGGAGTGTGGTCCATCGCCATGGTGCGCACCCATCCGGATGCGCAGCAGAAGGAGATCTACGCGCTCGGTCTGCAGCCGTGGAAGTTCGACAAGATCAAGCGCTCGCAGGCGCGGTACTGGGGAGGTGGCAACCTAGCGTCCGCGCTGCAGGTCGTCGCGCGGCTCAACGGAGAGGTCAAGGGCGGCACTAGGGACACGGCCTTCGCGCTCGAGCGCGCGGTGCGGCAGGTCGGCGCGCTCGCGGCGGCGTAGTCCCAGTGGCCGCGCCCGCCACCCTCGGGCAGCCACTATCGATCCGCCACCCTCGGGCAGCTCCGGCCCTAGGGGCATCGGCGCCGCCCCTTACTGCTGCTCCTGCTGCGCGGCCCACTCGGCCACGCGGCGGCCGCTCTCCTCCTCGGAGAGATCCTCGACCCGGCTCATGATGCTCCAGCGGACCCCGAACGGATCCCGGATCGACGCGAACCGGTCACCCGAGGCGAAGTTCACGAGCTCCTCCCGCACCGTTGCTCCCACGGCCACCGCTGCGGCGACCACCGCGTCGGCATTCTCGCAGTAGATCCCCATCGAGTAGCAGTCGGTATCGCCCTCCGGCGCGGGGACCAGCCCGTACGCCGGGTTGATCGCGCCGAGCTGCATATACCCGATGCCGAAATCGATCTCCGCGTGCACGACCACCCCGCCCATCTCGGTGACATCCGCGACCCGCGCGCCGAAGACCTTCTTGTAGAAGTCGATCGCCCCGCGCGCGTCGCCGACGGTGAGGAACGGGGTGAGGCTGGTCCGTCCCGCAGGGATCCCCTTGGTGGTGTACGTTCCCGTGACGCCGCGCTTAGGTGCGTTGTCGCTCATCGTGTTGTCGCTCATGCGATAAGGATCGCAGCGTGCAGTGGCGCAGGACTTGTAGATTTGCGACGAGGTCGGGATCGCTACGTCCACGACGGCATTCCGGCACGCCAGACAGAGCGACTGGACGACAACACGACGGGACGCACTCTTGAGCAGCGAAATCGGGGACCGGCGCGGCATCCTCTATCCGCGCGTCCTCCCACGTTTCCACCGGCGGATGCCTCCGGCCGCGCTCGCGGGTTACGTGAGTTGGTATTGGATCTCGCAATGGGATCTGCCGGAGGAAGAGGAGTCGGTGCAACGCATCCTCCCGTTCCCGGCCTCGAACCTCGTCGTGGAACGCGAGAGGGTCACGCTGTCGGGCCCCACGACCGGGATCTCCCACCAGGTACTGACGGCGGACGGCTGGGCCTTCGGGGTCTTACTGCGTCCGGCGGGCCTCTGCATACTAGGAGCCCGGCCGGACGAGATCGTCGACCAGCAGGTGCCCCTCCAGCTCGATGATCTCGTAGGAGCCGTGCGAGAGTGCATGGACCGGGACGACCCGGCCGCGGCGGCCGAGGCGATGTCGGAATGGTTGGCACTGCGGCGGGTGGAGATTCCGCGCGGCGCGGAGCTCGCCGGCCGGGCCGTGGAACTGGCCGCAAGCGATCCGGAGATGACCTCGGTGGTGCGACTCGCGGAGGACATCGGGGTATCCACGCGCGAGCTCCAGCGCCTCTCCAAACGCTTCGTGGGTGTGTCCCCGCTGCGCATCATCCGCCGTTATCGACTGCAGGAGGCTGCGCTGCGGCTGCGGGAAGACCCGGGGCTCACCGTCGCGGAGGTGGCGGCCGAGCTCGGCTATGCGGATCAGGCGCACCTCGCCGCAGATTTCCGGACGACCCTCGGGTTCGGCGCGCGGGGCTATCGAGAGGAAACATAGGCACCGCGAGTCGCCCGCCAGACGACGAAAAACGCCGCCCTCCTCCGCACGGCAGTGCGGAAAACGAGCGGCGCTCGGCGCGGAGCCCGGTAGTGCCGGGCGGCGCGATTAGATCTTGTTGACGGCCTTCGACAACGCCGACTTCTTGTTGGCGGCCTGGTTCGAGTGGATGACACCCTTGGAGGCGGCCTTGTCGAGCTGGCGGTTGGCGGCGACGAGGAGGGCGCCCGCGCGCTCCTTGTCCCCGGCCTCGGCGGCCCGGCGCACGCCGCGGATGGCGGAACGCAGGGCCGAACGAACGGACTGGTTACGGGCACGGTTCCGCTCGTTGGTGCGGATCCGCTTCTGCTGCGACTTGATGTTTGCCACGCGCTACTACCTTCGATTGAGCTAGCGGGAGAAGGCGGTCGCCCTCGCCCCTTGCGGATTCCTCGCGGCCGGATCGTGACTTCGGCTGCGGATTCCGCGCTGATGGACATTGCTGAGCTTGTACTCGCCCGGCCACGAGCCACGCGCCGAGCGTGGTCCACATGTCGAGCTGCTTGCTTGCGCCGCGCCGAACGCGGTGCACCGAACGATGAGAATAGCAGCGCCGGGGCTGCAGGAGCAAAGCGAGCAGCGCGCAGGTGGAGGCGGGAGAGTGCTCAGCTCCAGCCGAAGTCCGAGCGGAGCCGGCCGGCGACGTTCTCGAAATCTTCGCGGGGCATGATCGCGCCCTCGCGCCGGATCCCGTCTTCGGGGACCTCGAGCACGCGGTCGAGGCGGATCCAGCTCGGCTTGCCGTCGTGGTCCCACGGTCCGGACCCGATGCCGATCCAGTCGGGATCGCCGTCGCGCTTGGACTGGCTCGAGAGCATGAGCCCGAGGAGGACGGCGCTGTCGCGGCCGACGACGAGGACGGGGCGGTCCTTGCCGCGGCCGTCGTGCTCCTCGAACTCGACCCACGTCCACACGATCTCGCCGGGATCGGCCATCCCGTCGAGTTCGGGAGAGTAGCTGATCGCGCGGGCGCGGTCGCGGCTCGCGTGGTCCGTCGTCACAGCCGGGCGGCCCTGGGCCGAGCCGACTTGACCCGAGCCCTGGCCGGCACCCTGACCGTTGCCGCGCCCGGCCTGGCGGCGCTTGTTGATCTCCTGCGCGACCTGTGGTCCGTACCTGCGCGCGAGCGAAAACGCCTGACGCCCCACCCGGTTCCAATTGATTGCCATGCGCCACAGTTTACTGGCAGGGGCCGCGCCGGCGGATCGCCGCGGGTTCGGAGTTGTGCCGGGCGCCGGGTAGCCTGGGAACCTGGACATTTCGGTTCGGGCGCCCCCTCGGCGCGCGAGGAGGAGACGGACGAGAGTGACGAAGAATTTCGCCAAGACCACCTTCACGGACCCCTCGCAGATCCGGAACTTCTCGATCATTGCGCACATCGACCACGGCAAGTCCACGCTCGCCGACCGCATGCTGCAGATCACCGAGGTCGTCGATCAGCGGCAGATGCGCGACCAGTACCTCGACCGCATGGACATCGAGCGCGAGCGCGGCATCACCATCAAGGCGCAGAACGTGCGCCTGCCGTGGGTCCCACGCTCGGGCGCCAACGAGGGCGAGGAGATCGTCCTCCACATGATCGACACCCCCGGCCACGTCGACTTCACCTACGAGGTCTCGCGCGCCCTCGAGGCGTGCGAGGGCGCGGTGCTTCTCGTCGACGCCGCGCAGGGGATCGAGGCGCAGACCCTCGCGAACCTCTATCTCGCGATGGAGAAGGACCTCGAGATCATCCCGGTCCTCAACAAGATCGACCTTCCCGCCGCGGATCCGGATCGCTTCGCCCAGGAGATCGCCACGATCATCGGCTGCGAGCCGTCCGACGTGCTGCGGGTCTCGGGCAAGACCGGCGAGGGCGTACCCGAGCTCCTCGACCGCCTCTGCGAGCAGATCCCCGCGCCCGAGGGCGACGCCGACGCCCCGCCGCGCGCGCTGATCTTCGACTCGGTCTACGACACTTACCGCGGCGTGGTCACCTACATCCGCGTCGTCGACGGCAAGCTCACCCCGCGCGAGAAGATCACGATGATGTCGACGGGGGCCACGCACGAGCTCCTCGAGATCGGCGTCATCTCGCCCGAACCCGGAGCCTCCGCGGGGCTCGGTGTCGGTGAGGTCGGCTACCTCATCACCGGTGTCAAGGACGTTCGCCAGTCGAAGGTCGGCGATACCGTGACCCTCGCCAAGCACGGCGCGACCGAGCCGCTCGCCGGCTACAAGGAACCCAATCCCATGGTGTTCTCCGGGCTCTACCCGATCGACGGATCGGACTACCCGGACCTGCGCGACGCGCTCGACAAGCTCCAGCTCAACGACGCGGCCCTCGCCTACGAGCCCGAGACCTCCGTCGCCCTCGGCTTCGGCTTCCGCTGCGGCTTCCTCGGCCTGCTCCACATGGAGATCACCCGCGACCGGCTCCAGCGCGAGTTCGGCCTCGACCTCATCTCGACGGCGCCCAACGTGGTCTACCGGGTCGTCGCCGAAGACGGCGAAGAGCTCCAGGTCACCAACCCGTCAATGTGGCCGGAGGGGAAGAACCGCGAGGTCTACGAGCCGATCGTCAAGACCACGATCATCGTGCCGAGCGAATTCGTCGGCCCCACAATGGAGCTGTGCCAGTCCAAGCGCGGCGAGATGAAGGGCATGGACTACCTCTCGGAGACCCGCGTCGAGCTGCGCTACATCATGCCGCTTGGCGAGATCATCTTCGACTTCTTCGACTCGCTCAAGTCCCGCACCCGCGGCTACGCCTCCCTCGACTACGAGGAGGCCGGCGAGCAGCTCGCGGACCTGGTCAAGGTCGACATCCTCCTGCAGGGCGAGGCCGTCGACGCGTTCAGCGCGATCGTCCACCGCGACTATGCACAGCACTACGGCAACATGATGACCACGAAGCTCAAGGAGCTCATCCCGCGCCAGCAGTACGAGGTGCCGGTGCAGGCGGCGATCGGCGCGAAGATCATCGCCCGCGAGAACATCCGCGCCATCCGCAAGGACGTGCTCTCCAAGTGCTACGGCGGCGATATCTCCCGCAAGCGCAAGCTGCTCGAGAAGCAGAAGGAGGGCAAGAAGCGGATGAAGTCGATCGGCCGCGTCGACGTCCCGCAGGAGGCCTTCGTCGCCGCGCTCTCCGCCGACACGAGCGCCGACAAGAAGAAGTAGGGCGGGGCGCGACTCGGCCGGATCGGCTGCGCCTAGGATGACGGACGTGAATTCCGAGAATCCCTCCCAGCGCCCGGTGGGCGACTCCAAGGCAGGTCTGACGGTGGGCTCCGCAGCCCTCATGGACGGTTCCGGCCTCCCGTTCGGCCTGCCCGACTTCGCGGCGTTCACCGACGCCGATGTCGAGCCGGCAGCCCGGGCGGCGATGGACGATCACGACGCCGAGATCGCCGCGATCGTCGCGAACCCCGCAGAGCCCAGCGTCGAGAACACCGCGATCGCCTTCGAGCTCTCCGGCCGCGCGCTCGACCGCGTGCTGTCGACGTTTTACAACCTCGTCGGCCCCGATGCCACCGAGGAGCGCCAGGCGCTCGACCGCACGCTGTCGCCGTTACTCGCCTCGCACTTCTCCCGGATCTGGCTCGACGAGCGCCTATACGCCCGGATCTCGGCCGTCGCCGAGCGCATCGGGGTGGGTGCAGGTTCGTCCGACAGGACTGTCGCTGACGTAGCCGTGGACGGCGAGACCGTCGATGAGGAGACCCGCCGCCTCGTGGAGAAGCAGCTCCGCGACTTCCGCCGTCGCGGCGCAGCGCTTCCGGAAGCCGGCCGCGCGCGGATCGCCGAGATCGACGAGCGTCTCGCCGAGCTCACCACGACCTTCGGTGAGAACGTCCTCCGCTCTACAGCGGACCTCGCCGTCCACGTCGCGCCGGAGGACGAGTCCACGCTCGCCGGGCTCGACGAGGCGACGATGGACTCGCTCGCGCGCGGCGCGGCGGCCGCGGGCCGCGACGGCTGGCTCATCCCGCTCGGCCTGCCGACGGTCCAGCCGATCTCCGCGCTGCTCGAGGATGCGGGGCTTCGCGCGCGGATCATGGACGCCTCGCTGCAGCGCGGCTCCACCGCGGGCGCCGACAACGCTCCAATCCTCCTCGAGATCGTCCGCCTCCGCGCCGAGCGCGCGGAGCTCCTCGGCTACGCCTGTCACGCCGATTTCGCGCTCGAGGAGGAGACCGCGAAGACGGCCGCCGCCGCGCGCGGGCTCCTCGAAAGCGTCGCGGACGCCGCGGCCACCAACGCCCGGAACGAGGCGAAGGACCTCCTCGGCGGCGAGGACCGCGAGCTCTCGCCCGCGGACTGGGCGTTCCTCGCCGAGCGATTGCGCGCCGAGCGGTTCTCGGTGGAGGACGCCACCGTGCGCCCGTATTTCCGCCTCGAGGACGTCCTCCATGACGGCGTGATGCACGCCGCCTCCACGCTCTACGGGCTCGAGTTCGCCCGTCGCGAGGACCTGCGCGCCTACCGGGACGACGTCGAGGTGTGGGAGGTGCGAGACGCGGGATCGGGCCAGGATGACGGCATCGGCCTCATCCTCCTGGACTATTACGCGCGCCCGAGCAAGCGCGGCGGCGCTTGGATGAGCTCCTTCGTGGACCAGTCCACCGAGCTTGGTACGCGGCCTGTCGTCGTCAACGTGATGAACCTCGCCGAGCCTGCGCAGGGGCAGCCCGTGCTGCTCACGCGCGACGAGGTGACCACGATGTTCCACGAGTTCGGGCACGCCCTGCACGGCCTGCTCTCCCGCGTCCGGTTCCCGAGCTTCTCCGGGACGAACGTGCCGCGCGATTTCGTCGAGTTCCCCTCGCAGGTCAACGAGATGTGGGCCGACGAGGACGAGGTGCTCTCGCGCTTCGCCAGGCACGTCGACTCCGGCGAGGCGCTCCCCGCAGATCTGCTCGGGCGCCTGCGCGAGGCCGAGCTCTTCGGGCAGGGGCAGGCGACCGTCGAGTACCTCGGCGCCGCGCTCATCGACCTCGCCTGGCACTCGCTCTCCGCCGCAGCGGCCGCGGAAATCGCCGAGCGCGGTGGGGAAGCCATCGACGGCTTCGAAGACACGGTCCTCGAGAAGGCCGGCCTCGACGTCGGCGGCATCGAGCCGCGCTACCGCTCCCGCTATTTCCAGCACATCTTCGCCGGTGGGTACTCGGCCTCGTACTACTCCTACTTCTGGGCCGAGGTGCTCGACGCGGACGCCGCCGAGTGGTTCCGCGAGAACGGCGGGCTGCGCCGCGAATCGGGGGAGCGGCTCCGCCGGGAGGTGCTGTCCAGGGGTGGCGCCATCGACTTCGAAGAGGCGTATCGCGCGTTCCGCGGTGCTGCCCCGAGTCCGGCCCCGCTACTGCGGCGCCGTGGTCTCGAGAGCTCGGCGGTCGGTTAGGCTACGTCCATGTCGTCCGTGCCGGAGATCGTGGACAGCGTGGAGCTCTGGCTCTCCACGCTGCCCTTCGCGCCGCAGGTGGCGATCGTCGTCGCCGTGCTGCTTCCCGTGTCCATCGGCTTGGCGAAGCTCATCGGGAGCGCGACCGATGCCGTGCTCAGTCCGGCGGTCGTGGACCGGGTCAGGGGCCGCGACGAAGCGGCGGAGGAGGAACTCGGCTAGATGCCAAAATCGCGCGTGCAACAGGCGCTCATCGGGCTCATCGTGCTCTTGGTGCTCATCTGGGTGCTCACCCGGATCTTCTAGCCCTCGGGCCGCCCCGGCATCACTTCGGTTCGATGGGTGTGGATTTTCCGGTGACACCGAAAATGTGAAGCCTGTCTCCGTACACTTTTGTCTATGCAACGACTCAGCGGACTCGACGCCAGCTTCCTCTATTTCGAGACGCCGTCGCAGCCACTCAACGTCTGCGTGCTCGTCAAGGTGGACCCGTCCAGCATCCCCGGCGGCTACTCCTTCGAGAAGCTCAAGGCGCAGTTCGACCAGCGCATCAAGTACATGCCACCGCTGCGGCGCAAGCTGCACAATTCGGTGCTCAACCTCGATCATCCGGTGTGGATCGAGGCGGACGATTTCGATATCGACAAGCACGTCCACCGGATCGCCGTGCCCGGGGACGCCGGGGACAAGGAGGTCGGCGACCTCGTCGCCCATTTCGCCGGCCTGCCCATAGATCGCTCGGCGCCGATGTGGGACGTCTGGGTCGTCGAGGGTCTCAAGACCGGCGAGGTCGCGATGATCATCAAGATGCACCATGCGACGGTCGACGGCGTCTCGGGTGCGAACATCATCACCCAGCTCTGCTCGCTCACTCCGGACACTGAGCTCCTCGACGAGAAGCAGCTCGACGTCGGAGCGGGCGGATTCGGCGCGGTCGAGGTACTGCTCGGCGGCGCTATCTCGACGCTGGCCAAGCCGTTCCATTTCGTCTCGCTTCTGCCCGGGACCGTCAAGGTCCTGCCGAAGTGGGTTCTTCGCGCCCGCCGCGGGCAGGCGATGCCGGCGCCGTTCTCCGCGCCACGCACGCGCTTCAACGGCACGATCACCGGGCACCGGGCGGTCTCGTACGGCCAATTCGATTTCGCCAGGATCCGGCGGGTCAAGAAGGCATTCAACTGCACAGTCAACGACGTCGTCCTGGCCCTGGCCTCGACCGCGCTGCGCCGCTACCTCGTCGAGAAAGACGAGCTGCCGAAGAACTCGCTGGTGTCGATGGTGCCGATGTCGGTCCATGGGGTCTCGACCCGCCCAGGCACCAACCACGTGTCCGGAATGTTCATGTCGCTGGCCACCTCTCAGGAGGATCCAATCAAGCGACTGCGGGTCATCGCGAAGTCCACCGACATCGCGAAGAAGCACAACGACACGATCGACGCCGACCTCCTCACCGACTGGGCGCAGTTCGCGGCACCCTCGATCTTCGGCGCGGCCGTGCGCACGTATTCCAAGCTGCGGCTCGCCGAGAAGCACCCGGTGGTCTACAACCTCGTCGTCTCCAACGTCCCCGGGCCGAACTTCCCGCTGTACTTCCTCGGCGCGCGGATCACCGCGATGTACCCGCTCGGCCCGGCCTTCCACGGCGCCGGGCTCAACCTCACGGTCGTTTCGCTCGACGGCTCGGTCTATGCGGGGTTCATCGGCTGCCGCGAGATGGAATCGGATCTCTGGCCGCTTATCGGCTACATGAAGGAAGCGCTCGACGAGTACGAAGAGCTCGCGGGCCAGATGGAGGAGCTCGCGGCGGTATCGGCAGACGAGCCCGAGCTCGCCTCGGGGACGGCCGGATCGAACAAGGTCGCGACCGGCACGCCCGGGTCCGGCAAGGGCAAGTCCAGAGCAAAGCGAGGCGCCGAGGGCGGCGATCCGGATCGCGTCTCGACGGTGTGCGAGCAGATCGAGGACATCGAGGAGCTCGGCGAGAAGCTCGGTGCACTGGCCGAAACGCGAGGGAAGTCGAAGATCAAGAACCCGTAGGGGCCGGCCACTCGCCGATGCCGGCTCGCCGCGGGGAGTGGCCTACACTCGCGGCGTGGCGGATTCGGCGGTAGTACAGGCAGGCGAAGCGGCTTTCGATCTACGAATGCCGGAGGCCGTGGCTCGCCCCTTCGGCGCCTACGTCCACGTTCCGTTCTGCGCCTCGCGCTGCGGGTATTGCGATTTCAACACCTACACCGCGGGCGAGCTCGGCAGCTCGGCCTCCCCGGAATCCTGGCTCGGCGCCATCCGCACCGAGATCCGGGAGGCGGCGTCGAGGCTCGCCGAGTCGACGGGACGTGCGCCGTCATGCGATTCGGTCTTCTTCGGTGGGGGAACGCCGAGCATGGTCGGGGCGGAGATGCTCGTGGCGGTTCTCGCGGAGATCCGCGAATCCTTCGGCCTCGCACCCGGCGCCGAAGTGACCACCGAATCCAATCCCGAATCGGTCTCGCCCGAGTTCTTCGAGGCGCTGGCCGTGGGTGGGTTCACGCGCATCTCGCTCGGCATGCAGTCGACGTCGACTCGCGTATTGCGGGTCCTCGAGCGCGCGCACACGCCGGGCCGCGCGCTCGACGCCGCCCGCGAGGCCATCGCCGCGGGATTCGAGCACGTCAATCTCGACGTGATCTACGGGACCCCGGGGGAGACCGACGACGACCTCGCGAAGACCCTCGACGACGCGCTGGCCACGGGCATCGATCACGTGTCGGCGTACTCCCTGATCGTCGAGGACGGCACCGCGATGGCCCGCAAGGTGCGGCGCGGCGAGATCCCGCAACCGGAGGAGGACGTGTTCGCGCGCAGGTACCAGATAGTCGCCGACCGCCTCGAGGGGGCGGGTTTCGGCTGGTATGAGGTGTCGAACTGGGCGCGCGGGGAAGACGCGCAGTGTCGGCACAACCTCGGCTATTGGCGCGATGGCGACTGGTGGGGCTTCGGTCCCGGCGCGCACGGTCACCTCTCCGGCGCGCGCTGGTGGAACTTCAAGCACCCGGCGCGCTACGCGGCGGCGTCCGTGCCCGGCTCGCTGCCCGTCGCCGGTGGGGAACTGCTTTCCGACGGCGACCGCCACATCGAGCGGGTCATGCTCCGCATGCGCTTGGCAGAGGGGATCGCGGCGGGCATGCTCAGCGACTCCGAGCGCGCGCGGCTGGCCGGCTGGGAGCAGCGCGGGATCGTCGAGCAAGTCCGTGGGAGCGATGACGACCGTGAGGGCGGCCGGTATCGGATCACCGACGCAGGGCGCCTCCTCGCCGACGGCGTGGTCCGCGACATCCTCGACGACTAGTCGCGTCCCCGAGCGGCGTCCTCCGGCGCCGGCAAGAGGCCCGGTCGGGGGAGGGCGCCGGGCCCCGGGATCGTCTCTGCTTCGGTGGGCGACTCCAGCCGGTGTCTGGCCGCACATCGGACCTCCGCCGACACTTTCTCGCCGCACCCCGAGTGCACGATCTCGACGGCCGGGCCGGCGGCGTCGGCGTAGTAGGCGTCGCCCCAGCGCAGTAGCGCCACGATAGTAGGATAGAGGGCCCGGCCCTTCTCTGTGAGCCGGTAGTCGTTTCGCCGCCGCGCGCCTTCTTCGCGGTATTCCCTGCGTTCGAGCACTCCCTCCGCGACGAGCGAGTGGAGCCTGCGCGACAACACCGAATCCGAGATGCCGAGGTGATCGCGCATCTCGTCGAAGCGATGGACGCCGCGGAACGACTCACGGAGTACCTGGATGGCCCACTTGTCGCCGATCACGTCGAGGGTCCGCTGGATCGAGCAGTTCTCCGTCGATTGTTCGAGCCATTCCATCGTTTCGCCCTCCTTGTTCAGCTTCGACCAACCTTGACCGACGCCAACTCTCCCTCTAGCTTCGATTGTAGAAGTCAGGGCGCGGAATGCGCCAGAGGTCAAAAGAAGAGGAGCGCAATGTCCGGCGAATCCCAGAACACCGAGAACACCGACCTGCCCGATGTCTCGCTCGAGAGCGCCAGTGCCTTTGTCGCCGCGTCCGGATTCGTCGTCGAATCCGTCGACGCCCGCTCGTGCCGCGGGTACGTCGAACTCGGTGAAGACCATTTCACGCCGTGGGGCGTCGTGCACGGCGGTGTGTACGCGACGATCATCGAATCGGCGGCGAGTATCGGCGCGAGCGCCGCGGTGCGCGATAGGGGACAGTTCGCCGTCGGTCTGCACAACGGCACGGACTTCCTCCGCCCCTCGACGGGCGGCGTCGCCGATGTCGCCGCAGAACCGCTGCATCAGGGAAAGGGGCAGCAGCTCTGGGATGTCGTGATCTCCGCGCGGGACACAGGCAAGCCGATTGCGCGGGGCCAGGTGCGGCTCCAGAACGTGCCGCTGACCGAATCCTGATCGCACCTGCCCGACAGCGCGGGCCCGACAGCGCCGCTACAAGGCCGCGACGATCTTCGCCACGGTATTCCAGTTCCGCGCGGTCGCCGCGCAGCCGGCGTCTTTGGCGAGCCGGGAGTAGTCGAGGCGGAGTGAGAGCACGCCTTCGGGCGCCCACGTGAACACCTCACGCCCGGCGAAGACGTACTCGCCGGGCCCGAGGTCCGTCGCCTCGTACTCGGCGACGAGCTCGGGCGAAAGAGGGGCGGAGAGAAACGTGACGAGATAGCGCGATCCGTTGACCGCGACCTTGCCGAACGGATCGGCGGCGAGCACGTCCCGCATCTCCGTATCCGTGCGCGCGACGCAGTCCACGGCGACGCCGAAATCGGTGTCCATGCACTCGCGGACGGCATCGCATACCGTGTCGGCGCCACGCTCGCCTCCCGGGTCGGGAACGATGATGTTCCCGCTCGCGAGCAGCGTGCGGACCCCGGTGTAACCGCGCCGGGCGAGCGCATCGCGGAGCGCGGGCATGGGGACCTTGTTGTTGCCGCCGACGTTGATCCCGCGAGGGAGGACGATGACTCGGGGGATCCGGGAATCGGAGCTCGCGCTGTCCATGGGGAGAGTGTAGGTCCGGTGAGGGCCGCCGACACCGGCTCTGGCACTAGGCTGGTGTCCAAAGCTAAGTCGCGAACGAGAAGGAGGAGAACTCATGTCGAGCACCGACGACCGCAGGGCGCAGGTCCTCCGGGCCATCGTCTCGGACTACATCTCCTCCCAGGAGCCCGTCGGCTCGAAGACACTCGTGGACAGGCACAACCTCGGCGTCTCGAGCGCGACGATTCGGAACGACATGGCCGTACTCGAGGACGAGGGCCTCATCACCCAGCCCCACACGTCCTCGGGACGCGTGCCGACGGAGAAGGGCTACCGGCAGTTCGTCGACTCAATCGAGGAGGTCAAGCCGCTGTCGCGGGCCGAGCGGCACGCCATCCAGAGCTTCCTCGGCGAGGCGGTAGACCTCGACGATGTCCTCCGGCGCGCGGTGCGCCTGCTCGCCCAGCTGACCCAGCAGGTCGCCGTCATCCAGTACCCGCTCCTCAGCCAGGCGAAGGTGCGGCACCTCGAGGTCGTCGACCTGACGCCGAGCCGCATCCTCCTCGTGGTGATCACCGACACCGGGCGCGTGGAGCAGCGGGTTGTCGAGATGGGATCGACGGTTGCCGAGGACGACATCGCGGCGCTGCGCACCCTTCTCGGCCAGGCCGTTTCGGGGAAAAAGCTTGCAGATGCCAGCTCAGACCTCGCCGAGGCGGCGGCGCAGTCGCCCGAGTACATTCGTCCGTTCGCCGTGCAGCTTTCCTCTGCGCTCATCGAGTCGCTCGTCGAGGAACCGGAGAAGCGACTGCTGCTCGGCGGCACCGCGAACCTCACGCGCAATGCCGCGCAGTTCGACGGCTCCCTGCAGCGCGTCCTCGAGGCTCTCGAGGAACAGGTGGTCCTGCTCAAGCTCCTCGCCTCCGCGCGCTCACTCGGAACGGGGCCCGGGCACGTGACCGTGCAGATCGGGCGGGAGACGAACACCGAGGACCTGGTGGGCACGGCGGTGGTGGCCGGCCAGTACGGCTCCGGCCACGACTATCTCGGCTCCATGGGGGTGCTCGGCCCCACGCGCATGGACTATCCGGGCACGATGGCGCAGGTGGCGGCGGTGGCGCAGTACGTCGGGCAGATCATCTCCGGGCGCTGACGCCCGATTAGGATTTGCGCCCGACGAAACTAGAATCGTTGCGGAAAAACTCTTTAGCGCATAAAGGAAGGCACGAGTGGCTTGGGATTACTACGGCATCTTGGGTGTCGACAGGTCGGCTAGCGACGCGGAAATCAAGAAGTCGTATAGGAAGCTGGCGCGGCAGTACCACCCCGACGTCAACTCCACCGACGAGGCGGCGGAGAAGTTCGCCGAGATCGGCGCAGCCTACGAGGTTCTCTCCGACCCCGAGAAGCGGCGAGTCGTCGACATGGGCGGCGATCCCCTCGGCAGCGCCGGCGATCCCGGTGCGGGAGCGGGCGGCTTCGGCGGTTTCGGCGGCGTCGGGGACATCTTCGACGCGTTCTTCGGCGGCGGTGGAGGCGGCGGTTCGCGCCGCCCACGTTCGCGCGTGCAGCCGGGCTCGGATTCCCTCGTCCGCGTGACCATCGACCTCGAGGAGGCCGCGACGGGCACGCAGAAGGAGATCCAGATCGACACGGCCGTGCTGTGTACGACCTGCCACGGAAAGGGCTCGGCCGACGGCTCCAAGCCCACCACCTGCAACGTGTGCAACGGCGCGGGCGAGGTCCAGTCGGTGCAGCGCACCATGCTCGGCAACGTGATGACGGCGCGTCCCTGCAGCAACTGCCAGGGCACCGGCGAGGTGATCACCAATCCGTGCGCCTCGTGTGGCGGGCAGGGCCGGGTGCGCGAGCGCCGCACCGTGACGGCGAAGGTCCCGGCAGGAGTGACCACTGGAAACCGCGTGCGTCTCACCGGCCAGGGCGAGGTCGGCCCCGGCGGCGGACCCGCGGGCGATCTGTACGTCGAAATCCGCGAGCGCGAGCACCCGGTGTTCGTCCGCGAGGGCGACGATCTCCACGCGAGCATCCGCGTGCCCGTCGCCGACGCCGCGCTCGGCTCGGAGATCACCATGGAGTCGATCCTCGGCGAGGAGCTCAACGTGCGGATCGACGCGGGAACGCAGCCGAGTGACACCGTGCGAATGCGGGGCAAGGGCATGCCGAACGTGCGCGGCGGCGCGCACGGCGACCTCGTGCTCCACCTCGACGTCGCGGTGCCCACGCACCTGCACGGCAAGCAGAAGGAGGCCATGCGCAAGCTGCGCGAGGTCTCGAAGGACGCCCCGGAGCTCGTGGACACCGATTCCGCCCGCTCCGGCTCCCTCTTCTCTCGCCTGCGCCAGGCCTTCAACCAGCGGTAGAGCACCGATGTCCGCATCCTTGCTCCATATCACCGGGCCGATCCCCGGCCAGGGCGAGCGCATCGTGATCGACGGCTCCGAGGGGCGGCACGGCGCCTCCGCGTTGCGCCTCGCCCCGGGGGAGGACGTGCTCGTCGGCGACGGCGCGGGCGTGCTCGCCGAATGCCGTGTCGAGTCCGCGGGGCAGGGAACCGTCGAGGCGACGGTGCTCGCGCGCCGCGAGGTCCCCGAGCCGAGCCTGCGGGTAACCGTGGTGCAGGCGCTGCCCAAATCCGAACGCTCCGAGCTCGCTGTGGACCTCGCCACCGAGGCGGGCGCCGACGAGATCGTCCCGTGGCAGTCCGAGAGATGCGTTTCGCGCTGGACCGGTGGCAAGGGCTCGAGTAATGGCTCGGGCAAGAATTCCGGCAAGGCCGAGAAGGGTCGCGCGAAATGGGAGAACGCCGCGCGCGCGGCGGCGAAGCAGGCGCGGCGCGCCCGCGTGCCGCGGATCGGCGAGCTCGTCGAGGGCCGGACGCTCGCCGCCCTCGTCCGCGAGTGGACCGACGAAGGCGCGCTGGTCGTCGTCCTCCACGAGGAGGAATCGCGCCCCTTCGCCGACGCCATCGGGTCGGCCGTTGCCGGCGCCGAAGCGGCGACCCCAGGACGCCTCGTGCTCGTCGTCGGTCCCGAGGGCGGCGTCTCCCCGGCGGAGATCGAGGCGCTGCGCTCCGCAGGCGCGGTCCCGGCGCTCCTCGGCCCCGAGGTGCTGCGCACGTCGACCGCAGCCGCCGTGGCGCTCGGAGCGATCGGGGTGCTCACCGGACGCTGGGGCGGATAGCGTTCCTTCGCCGCCGGGCGAGGCGCCCAACAGGGTCTAGAATCGAAGCGAGACCGGCGGTACACCGGCAGAGTTCCGCACAACAGGCCGACAACGTGCGGTCACACGAACACACAAGCACAGACATGCGTCATGGACGCACAGAAGGAGTGGTCACCGTAACTTCCACGGATGACGGCGCAGTAGGCAACGGCGAAGCGGCCAGGGCCACCATCATGCTGGAGCCGGACGTCGCATTCGCCGTGCTCGGCGCGGCGGACGCGAACCTGCGCGTGCTCGAGGAGGAGCTCGCGGCGGACATCCACGTCCGCGGCGGCCAGGTCACGCTATCGGGGTCCCGCGAGGACGTGGCGCACGCCTCCGAGGTGATCGGGGACCTGCGCCGTCAGGCATTGAGGGGGGTCACCATCTCGCCGGATTCGGTGCATCGATCAGTCGACCTCACCTCCGATTCCGAGGCGCCGGCGGCTGCCGACGTGCTGTCCGCGGAGATCCTCCGCCGCCGCGGCAAGACGATCCGGCCGAAGACCCTGGGGCAGAAGAAGTACGTCGACGCGATCGACGAGCACACCATCGTCTTCGGGCTCGGCCCGGCCGGCACGGGCAAGACGTACCTTGCCATCGCGAAGGCGGTCGCGGCGCTCTCGGCGAAGGAGGTCGACAGGATTATCCTCACCCGCCCGGCGGTCGAGGCGGGGGAGCGGCTCGGCTTCCTCCCGGGCGCGCTCAACGACAAGATCGACCCCTACATGCGGCCGCTCTACGACGCGCTGCACGACATGATGGACCCCGAGGCGATCCCGAAGCTCATGGCGGCCGGGGTCATCGAGGTGGCGCCACTGGCGTACATGCGTGGGCGGACCCTCAACGACGCGTTCATCATTCTCGACGAGGCGCAAAACACGACGCCCGAGCAGATGAAGATGTTCCTCACCCGCCTCGGCTTCGGCTCCACCATCGTGGTCACCGGCGACGGCTCCCAGGTCGACCTGCCGGGCGGACAGCGGTCCGGGCTCGCCGTTGTCCAGGACATTCTCGACGGGGTCGACGACATCTCGTTCTCGCGACTCACCTCGAAGGACGTGGTCCGCCACAACCTCGTGAGCAGGATCGTCGAGGCCTACGATTCGTACGACAAGCGACGCGCAAAGGGAGAGGACCCCTCCGGGGGGAATCGTGCCGAGCGCCGTCAACCGCTCCACGGACGCGCCGGGCGGGGACCTGCGAACCCGCAGCGTGGAAAGGGCCGCAATTGAGCATCGAAATAGCCAATGAGTCGGGCATCGAGATCGAGGGGGAGGACCTCATCTCCGTGGCCTCGTTCGTCATCTCGCGGATGGACGTGCACCCGGCGGCGGAGCTCGCGATCACGCTCGTCGACGTCGACACGATGTCCGACCTGCACGTGCAGTGGATGGACCTGCCGGGTCCCACGGACGTGCTGAGCTTTCCCATGGACGAGCTGACCCCCGGCAGCCACCCCGACCGCGCGGAGGCGGGTCCAGCGATGCTCGGGGACCTCGTCCTGTGCCCCGAGTTCGCCGCCGATCAGGCCGCGTCCTCGGGACACCCGCTCGCGCACGAGCTCGCGATCCTCACCGTCCACGGCTGCCTCCACCTGCTCGGCTACGACCACGCCGAGCCGGCGGAGGAGCGCGAGATGTTCGCCCTCCAGGCCGAGCTCCTGGCCGAGTGGTACGACGAGCGCTCCGGCGATGCGGGCTAGGCGCCGGTAGCTCTTCGTGGAGGCATTGACCGACGCATTCGACTGGACCCTCGTGGTGGGTCTGTTGCTCATCCCGCTGGCCGGGCTCTTCGCCGCGGTCGACGCCGCGCTGTCCACCGTGTCGGTGGCGCGGGTCGAGGAGCTCGAGCGCGAAGAGCGGATGGGCGCGCGGCGCCTGCTCGGCGTGCTCCGGGCGAGGCCGCAGTACATCAACCTCAGCGTGCTGCTCTATACGGTGTGCCTCGTGGCGGCCTCGGTGCAGGTGGTCACGTTCTTCACCGCGCTCATGTCGCATTCCATCTGGGGCGTCGTCGTGGGCGTCGCGGCGATGACGGCCCTGGCCTTCGTCGTCGCCGGCGTGTGGCCGCGCACCCTCGGCCGGCAGAACGCCTACTCGATCTCTCTCGTCGCGGCCCTTCCGCTGCTCTGGCTCGGTGTGCTCCTCCGGCCCGTGGTGCGGCTGCTCATCGTGCTCAGTAACGCGGTGACGCCGGGCCGCGGATTCCGCAACGGCCCGTTCGCGGGCGAGATCGAGCTCCTGGAAATAGTCGACCTGGCGCGCGAGCGCGGAGTGGTGGCCGAGGGCGAATCGAAGATGATCCAGTCGGTCTTCGAACTCGACCAGACCTTGGCGCGCGAGATCATGACCCCGCGCCCCGAGATCGTGTGGATCGAGAAGGACAAGACCATTTCGCAGGCGCTGCGCCTCGCCGTGCGCTCCGGGCACTCGCGGATCCCCGTGATCGGCGAGGACGTCGACGACGTGGTGGGCGTGGCCTACCTGCGGGACCTCGTCGAGTCGGCCACCGAGAGCAGCGAATCGTATTCCGCCGCGGCGACCTCGCTGGTCTCGGCCGTGATGCAGCCGGCGAATTTCGAGCCCGACACCAAGCGCGCGGACGACCTGCTCGCCGAGATGCAGCGGCGAAGGAATCATCTCGCCGTGCTCATCGACGAGTACGGCGGCGTCGCGGGGCTCGTCTCCATCGAGGACATCCTCGAGGAGATCGTCGGCGAGATCGTCGACGAGCACGATTCCACCGAGGTCGCGCCGATCGAGGAAGCGGAGGACGGCTGGTACCGCATGTCCGCGCGGCTCCCGCTTGACGAGGTCGCCGAGCTGTTCGGGGTCGAGTTCGACGCCGAGACCGTCGACGAGGCCGATACGGTCGCCGGCCTTCTCGCCTACGAGCTCGGTCGCGTGCCGCTGCCCGGCACCCGGGTCCGCTCGAACGGTATCGAGCTCGTCGCGGAGGGCGGCACCGACAGGCGCGGGCGGATCCGGGTCAGCACCGTCCGCGGGCGTGCGCTCGAACCCGCGACCCGGCCGGATTCGGGAGCGGATCCGAGCTCGAACCCGCACGCGAAAAAGACAAACGAGAACACGTCCGACGAGGAGAACGACAATGACCGATGAGACCCGGTTCCACTCCGGTTTCGTCTCCTTCGTGGGGCGCCCGAACACGGGGAAGTCGACGCTCACCAACGCGCTGGTCGGCGAGAAGATCGCCATCACCTCGAACCGGCCGCAGACCACCAGGCACACGATCCGAGGCATCCTCAACCGCGAGAACGCCCAAATCATCATCGTCGACACTCCGGGCCTCCACCGCCCGCGCACGCTGCTCGGCGAGCGGCTCAACGCGCTCGTCGAGGACACGTACAGCGATGTCGACGTCATCGGCATGTGTGTGCCCGCGGGGGAGAAGATCGGTCCGGGCGACCGGTGGATCCTCGGTCGCGTCCGCGAGCTCGCGCCCAAGACGCCGATCATCGGGGTCGTGACGAAGATCGACGCCGTAACCCAGGACGCCGTGGCCGCGCAGCTCGTTGCCGTCTCGGAGCTGCTCGGCCCCGATGCCGACGTGGTCCCGGTCTCGGCGACGATGGGCCGCCAGGTCGACACGGTCGCCGACGTCATCGTCTCGCACCTGCCCGAGGGGCCGCGCTTCTACCCGGAGGACGTGGTCACGGACGAGGACGACGAGACGCGCATCGCCGAGCTCATCCGCGAGGCGGCGCTCGAAGGCGTCCGCGACGAGCTGCCGCACTCGATCGCCGTCATCATCGACGAGATCATCCCCCGTGAGGGGCGCGACGATCTCGTCGACATCCACGCCTCTGTGGTCGTCGAGAGGGACAGCCAGAAGGCCATCGTCATCGGTCGCCGCGGTTCGCGCATGCGCGAGGTCGGCACTCGCGCGCGCCAGGGGATCGCTGAACTGCTCGGCAAGAAGGTGTACCTCGATCTCCATGTCAAGGTGCTCAAGGACTGGCAGCGCGATCCGCGCTACCTCGGCCGGCTCGGTTTCTAGGGGCTGGTTCCAGGTCTAAGGCTCGAGCCCGGGCTCCGCGCGCCACGCGGAAGTGACGCACCGGCGAACTAGAATCGTCGGCGACGGTTCACGGGCATCAGGTAGGGGGAGATCATGCATCCTGTCAGGGACTCCGCCCTCGTGCTGCGCACCTGCGACCTCGGCGAGGCCGACCGCATCATCACCCTCCTGTGTCTCGAGCACGGAATCGTGCGCGGAGTGGCGAAGGCCGTTCGCCGCACTCGTTCCAAATTCGGCTCGCGCCTCGAGCCCTTCACATACGTAGAGGTCGAGTTCGTCCCCAGTCGACGCGGCGGGGGAATGGGCAGCGGCTCCCCGGGGATGGTCGGCCTCGGCACGCCGTTCGGGGACGGCGGCCTCGCGATCATCCGCAACGCCGAGACCATCGAGGGCTTCTCCGCACAGATCACGGCGGACTGGCCCACGTACACGGCCGCGTGCGCGATGCTGGAGGCGGCCGAGCACCTGGCCGGAGGCGAGCCGCGCATCCTCCGAATGCTCGTGCTCGCGTTCCGCTCGATCGCCGAATCGCGGCGCGAACCCGCGCTCGTCGCCGCCTCTTTCGTGCTCCGGGCGCTCCAGGTCGCGGGCTGGGAGCCGGTGCTCCTCGCCTGCGCCCGCTGCGGGGTCGTGGGTCCCCACCGCGCGTATCACGTCCCCTCGGGCGGGGCGGTGTGCGTGCACTGCCGGCCGGCGGGCAGCCTCACTCCGCGCCAGGGTGTCCCGGAGACCCTCGATGCCCTCCTCCACGGCAGGTGGAAGGACGTGGAGGCGGCGCCCGAACAGGTCATCAGGCAGTCCAAGGATCTCGTCGCCGCGCACCTGCAGTGGCACACCGAGCGCTCGCTGCACACGTTGGAGCTGCTCTCCGGGGAATCCGGCGTCCGCCGTCATGCCCGATATGGTGGGGGACCCGCCGCCCAGCTCGACAGAAGGGAACACCCGTATGGCGCTCCTGCCTAGGCGTTCGAAGACGGCCGCCGCCGGCGCGGTGACTCCTGCGAACGCCACCCCTCCGCCGCCGCACCCCTCGGGGGCTAAGCCGCCAGAGATCCCCGCGCAGTTCGTCCCGCAGCACGTTGCGCTCGTCATGGACGGGAACGGTCGCTGGGCACAGGAGCGGGGGCTCGCGCGCACCGAGGGGCATAAGCGGGGCGAAGGTGTGCTCCTCGACGTCGTGCAGGGCTGCATCGAGATGGGGATCCCGTACCTCAGCGCGTACGCGTTCTCGACCGAGAACTGGAAGCGCAGCCCCGAGGAGGTGCGCTTCCTCATGGGCTTCAACCGCGGCGTGCTCCAGCGCCGGCGAGACGAGCTCCACGAGATGGGCGTCCGCGTGCGCTGGGCAGGGCGCAGGCCGAAGCTCTGGAAATCGGTGATCTCCGAGCTGGAGACCGCCGAGGAGCTTACGAAGAACAACACGGTGATGACCCTGGCGATGTGCGTCAACTACGGCGGGCGCGCCGAGATCGTCGATGCCGCACGGGAGATCGCGCGCCGTGCCGCGGCGGGGGAGCTCGATCCGGAGTACATCACGGAGAAGTCCTTCGCGGGCTACCTCGACGAGCCGGACATGCCGGACGTCGACATGTTCCTGCGCCCTTCGGGCGAGCTGCGGACCTCGAACTTCCTGCTGTGGCAGTCCGCCTACGCGGAGTTCGTGTTCCAGTCGACCCTGTTCCCGGATTTCTCCCGGCTCGACCTGTGGGAAGCGTGCCTCGATTACGCCAAGCGCGACCGGCGCTTCGGCGGGGTCAAGTAGCTCGACCTGGCTCGCCCTGGCCCGGCTCGCCGCGGGCCGCGCAGTCGGCGCACAGTCCGACCAGCTCGATCGTGTGCTGCACCTCGGAGAACCCGTTCGCGGCGGCGACCGACCTCGTCCACCGCTCGACGGTATCGGCCTGCACCTCCACGGTGCGCCCGCAGCCGCGGCACACGAGGTGGTGGTGATGATGATCGGAACACCGTCGGAAGAGCTGCTCGCCGGCGTCATTCCGGAGGGTGTCGACAGCGCCGAGATCGACCATCGACTGCAGCGTCCGGTACACGGTGGTGAGCCCGATCCGCTGCCCGGCCGCGCGCAGCTCCGCGTGCACGTCTTGGGCGGAGATGAAAACCTGCTGGCGGTCGAGGAGCTCGGCGATCGCCTCGCGTTGCCGCGTCGAACGAACACCTAGGCGCGGCGACGTGGTCGCTGATGCGTACGGTGCCGCGGACTCTGACGCGGTCCCGGGTCCGGGCGGGATCGCGGCGGGTCGTGAGCTCGAGGCTGGGTCCGTTGAGGGCACGGCGCCGACCTCCTTGGCGTTCGACGGTTGGGCGTTCCCGGGTGGGGTACTCCCGCCAGTATCGCAAACCCGCGCAAGGCGGCGGACCGTGCGGCGGGCATGACGGCTAGGATTGCCGGAGACCGGCTGATGCGTCTCCCGATACTGTCGTCGCAGCCAGCGCGATAAGGGGACACCGCTAGCGAGATGGAGAGAACCAAGTGGCATCTGTGATCGACACCGTCGTCAACCTGTGTAAGCGTCGCGGCCTCGTCTACCCCTGCGGCGAGATCTACGGCGGTACCAGGTCGGCGTGGGACTACGGTCCGCTCGGCGTCGAGCTCAAGGACAACATCAAGCGCCAGTGGTGGAAGTCCATGGTGCAGGGCCGCGGCGATGTCGTGGGCCTCGACTCGTCGGTGATCCTCCCGCGCCAGGTGTGGGAGGCCTCGGGCCACGTCGAGGTGTTCTCCGACCCGCTCGTCGAAAGCCTCTACACTCACAAGCGATTCCGCGCCGACCACCTCCTCGAGGCCTACGAGGAGAAGCACGGCCACCCGCCGGAGAACGGCCTCGCCGACATCAAGGACCCCGACACGGGCCAGCCCGGCAACTGGACCGAGCCCCGCGAGTTCTCGGGCCTGATGAAGACCTACCTCGGCCCCGTCGCCGACACCGAGGGCCTGCACTACCTGCGCCCGGAGACCGCGCAGGGCATCTTCGTCAACTTCTCGAACGTGCTGCAGACCGCGCGGCTCAAGCCGCCGTTCGGCATCGGCCAGATCGGCAAGAGCTTCCGCAACGAGATCACCCCCGGCAACTTCATCTTCCGCACCCGCGAGTTCGAGCAGATGGAGATGGAGTTCTTCGTCAAGCCGGGCGAAGACGAAGAGTGGCACCAGTACTGGATCGACCAGCGCTTCGATTGGTACACCGAGCTCGGCATCAATCCGGACAACCTCCGCCTGTTCGAGCACCCCGAAGAGAAGCTCTCGCACTACTCGAAGCGCACCGTGGACATCGAGTACGCCTTCCACTTCGCCGGTTCCAAGTGGGGTGAGCTCGAGGGCGTCGCCAACCGCACGGACTACGACCTCTCGACCCACTCGAAGGCCTCCGGCGAGGATCTGTCGTACTTCGACCAGGCCTCGGGCGAGCGCTACATACCGTTCGTCATCGAGCCTGCGGCGGGCCTCACCCGCTCGTTCATGGCGTTCCTCATCGACGCCTATACCGAGGACGAGGCGCCGAACTCGAAGGGCGGTGTCGACAAGCGCACGGTGCTGAGGCTCGACCGGCGCCTCGCCCCGGTCAAGGCCGCGGTGCTGCCGCTCTCGCGCCACGAGAACCTGTCGCCGAAGGCCCGGGACCTCGCGAACCAGCTGCGCAAGAACTGGAACATCGACTTCGACGATGCCCAGGCCATCGGCCGCCGCTACCGTCGCCAGGACGAGATCGGCACGCCGTTCTGCATCACGGTGGACTTCGACACTCTCGACGACCAAGCCGTGACCATCCGCGAGCGCGATTCCATGGCGCAGGAGCGGATCGCCATCGACCAGGTCGAGCGCTACCTCGCCGAGCGCCTCGTCGGGGCGTAGATCGGGAAGCGCACCGAGGCAGGAACCCGGGCACGGCCCGCGCTGCCACAAGACCGGCCAATCGAATAACCCCTTCCGGACCCACATGAGCCCGCGCCCCCGCGCGCCTCGTGTGGGTTCGGTCTATGACGGCGGAAAATCGGAGATTGCAAAAGACCGCTCCCGGATGCGGGTAGCGGAGGACGAGAGAGGTGGAACGGGCGCTGTGAGCCAGGACGACGAGGCACGCGAGGCTGCGGTGAGGCCGCAGGGCGTGGCGAAGTATTCGCCCCGCGACGTGGAGCGAATGGTCCCCGAGCCCCCGGCGACGCGCCGAACCGAGTTCGAGCGCGACCGCGCCCGTGTCCTCCACTCCGCCGCCATCCGTCGCCTCGCGGACAAGACGCAGGTCGTTGGGCCCGGGGACGGCGACATCCCGCGCACCCGGCTCACACACTCGCTCGAGGTCGCGCAGATCGCGCGCTCGATAGGCTCCGGGCTCGGCGCGGACATGGACCTGTGTGATCTCGCGGGCCTCGCCCACGACATCGGGCACCCGCCGTACGGGCACAACGGGGAGACCGCGCTCGCCGAAGTCGCCGCCGGGTGCGGCGGCTTCGAAGGCAACGCCCAGACGCTGCGGATCCTCGCCCGGCTCGAGCCGAAGGTCGTCGCCGATGGCGAGGGCGGAACGGTTTCGGTCGGCCTCAACCTCACGCGCGCGGCGCTCGACGCGGCGACGAAGTACCCGTGGACGCCGAGGGAGGGGACCTCGAAGTTCGGGGCCTACCCCGAGGACGCCGGAATCCTCGCGTGGATCCGCGAGGGAGCGCCGGGAGAGCGGCGCTCCCTCGAGTCACAGATCATGGACTATTCGGACGACGTCGCGTATTCGGTGCACGACGTCGAGGACGCGATCCTCGCCGGGCGCCTCGATATGGCGATCCTTGACGACGACGCAGAGGTGACCGAGCTCGCGGCCCTAGGTGCCCGGCACTTCTCCGACTGCGACGCCCCGGAACTCGAGCGCGCGGCCGAGACGCTGGCGCGGAGCTCCGCCGTCAGGAAGCTCCACCACTACGAGCCCGGCTTCACGGGCCTCGTGGATCTCAAGGCGTTCACCTCGGGCATGGTGGGACGGTTCGTGGCGCCTGCGATCGAGGCGACGCAGGAGCGCTTCGGCCCTGGCCCGCACTGCCGGTACAGCGCCGACCTGGTGACCGCGCCCGAGGTGCTCGCCGAGGTCGTGCTGCTCAAGACGATGGCCGTGCGCTACGTAATGCTCGATCCCGGCCATAGGTCGCGGCAGGA
The DNA here is from genome assembly GCF_036741115.1 of Dietzia sp. Lineage (NCBI taxonomy): Bacteria > Bacillati > Actinomycetota > Actinomycetes > Mycobacteriales > Dietziaceae > Dietzia > Dietzia sp. The sequence goes on along the minus strand of NZ_DAINST010000006.1, from coordinate 13,850 downwards.
CCGGCAGCGCGACCGGATCCACCGCGTCGCCGATTACCTCCTCGGCGCGGCGCCGGCGAGCCTCGATCCCGCGCTCGTTCCCGGATGGGAGAGCGCGGGATCGGATGCCGAGCGACTGCGGGCCGTGGTCGACCAAATCTCGCTGTACACCGAGTCCAGGCTGGAGCGGATCGACCGGCAGATCGCCGGGGTCTCGGCCGCCTGGGGCTAGGTGGCCTGGGGCTAGGCGGGATGGGGCCGCCCCCGAGCGGGGATCAGGCGTCGAGGTCGGTCTCGATGAGCTTGGCGATCTCGGCGACCGCGGCCTCGTCCTCGGAGGTGACTGTCACGGATGCGCCCTTCTCCGCTCCGAGCGCCATGATCATCATCGACGATGCGGCGTCGACGGGATCGTCTTCGTCCTCGGTGCTCAGCTCGATCTCGGCATCGTACTTCTCTGCGGCCTCGGCGATGATCCCGGCGGGCCGGGCGTGGAGGCCCTCGGCGGATGCGACGACGACTGTGGTGCTGGCCATGATGTTCTCTCTTCCTGTGGGGTGCGCTGGGGAATGTGGCTGCTGGGGCCGGGTAGGTGGGACGCGCTCGTTCCACCAAGCTAGGGGATCGGGCTAGGCCACGGGGGCCTGAGCACGCTCGGCGGCGATCTCCGCCTTCTCCACGGTCTCCGCCCGCTTGCCGATGGACTTCGCGACGACCACGGCGACCGTCGACACGGCCACCCCGGCGAGGATCGCCAGGAGGTACATGACGAACGGGCTGATCGCGAAGAACACGAATACGCCGCCGTGGGGCGCGTACGACTCGACGGAGAACGCCATGCTCAGCGCGCCGGTGGTGGCGCCGCCGAGCATCATCGCGGGGATCACGCGCAGCGGGTCCGCCGCCGCGAACGGGATGGCGCCCTCGGAGATGAACGACAGGCCGAGCAGCCACGCCGCACGTCCGTTCTCGCGCTCCGCCGGCGTGAACAGGCGCTTGCGCGCAAACGTCGCCACCGAGAGCGCGATCGGCGGGACCATGCCGGCGGCCATCACGGCGGCCATGATCTTGAGCGTCGCGGGCTCGTCGGGGTTGAGCCCGGTCGTCGCGAACACGTACGCCGCCTTGTTCACGGGGCCACCGAGGTCGAAGCACATCATCAGGCCGAGGACGAGACCGAGGATGACGGCGGACGAACCCGACATGCTCGACAGGGCATCGGTGAGTGTCTCCATGAGCCACGCGATGGGGCGCCCCAGGACAAGGAACATGAGCAGGCCGATGACGATGGAGCCGAGGAGCGGGAACAGCACGACCGGCATGAGCCCGCGCATCCACGACGGCACGGTCCACGTCGACATCCAGCGCATGAGGAAGCCCGCGAGGATGCCGGTGATCAGTGCGCCGAGGAAGCCGGCGTCGAGGGTGAGCGAGATGGCGCCGCCGACGAAACCGGGCGCGAGACCGGGGCGGTCTGCGATGCCCATCGCGATGTAGCCGGACAGCACGGGGATCATGAAGGCCATCGCGGCCTGGCCGATGGCGAACAGCACGGCGCCGAAGTAGAGCAGGAAGCCGGTGCGGCGGAGTTCCTCGGCGCCCTGTGTGCCCTGGCCCACGAGCGATCCGTCGAGCTGATAGAGGTGCCCGGGCAGGTCCCACAGGGAGAAGTTCGTGACGATTTCGGAGTAGACGTTCGCCATGTCGTACTCGCCGAAGAGGAAGCCGAGCGCGAGGAGCAGGCCGCCGGCGGCGACGAACGGGATCATGTAGCTTACGCCGTTCATCACCCCGCGCTGCAATGTGCGAGCCCAGTGCTCGCCGCCGCTCCCGCCGGCTGCGCCTGCGGCTGTGCCGTCCTCGGCGGACGCCGAGCCCGAGACGCGGGTGGCGTTGGGGTCCTTCGCCGCTGCGACCGCCGCGTCGAGCATCTCGTTCGGGTGGTCGATGCCGCGCTTGACCGGGCCCTCGACGACGGGCTTCCCGGCGAAGCGGGAGCGGTCACGTACCCCGACATCCGTGGCGAAGACGACCGCGTCGGCCTCTGCGATCTGCTGCGAGGACAGCGGGGTCGTACCCGAGGAGCCCTGCGGCTCGACGGCGAAGACGAGCCCCTTCTCCTTTGCTGCCTGCTCGAGGGAATCGGCGGCCATGTACGTGTGCGCGATGCCCGTGGCACACGAGGTGACGGCGACGATGCGGACCGGCGAGTCGCCGCCGTTCGCGGAAGCGTCGTCGGTGGCTTCGGCGCCTGCAGCGGCAGAGCCGGCAGTGCCTGCTGCCGCGGCTCCCGTTGCCGCCGTGCCCGCGGTCGCCGCACCGGCAGCGCTCCCGGCACCGTCAACAGCGGATCCCTCGGTGGCCTTCGGCTTGTCCTCGATGGCGCCGAGGATCAGGTCTACGGCCTCGTCATCGCTCTTCGCGGCGCGGAGCGAGGCGACGAAGTCCTTCTTCACCAGGCTGCGGGCGAGCTTCGAGAGCATCTTGAGGTGGGCCTTGCCCTCACCGTCCGGTGCGCCGAGCATGAACACGAGGTCGGCGGGGCCGTCCTCGGCGCCGAAATCGACGGGCGGCTCGAGGCGAGCGAAGGCGAGGCTCGGCCGGTTCACGGCCGCGCTCTTGCAGTGGGGGATGGCGAACCCGCCCTTCATCCCCGTGGCCGCCTTCTCCTCGCGGGCGAGGAGCGCGGTGAGCAGGGCCTCGGTGTCGGTGGCGCGCCCGGCGTCGACGAGTGTGTCGGCGAGCGCGCGGATCACCTCGTCCTTCGACGAGCCCAGATCGGCGTCGAGGCGAACGGTCGCCTTCTCGATCAGCGGTTCGGATGTCATCGGTCGTTCCTTTTGTCCGGGGGATCCGGGCGGATCCGTGTGGAGGGGAAAGAGGGAAAGTATTCAGAGAGGTGTGACGGCGAAGGCCGGTGCCGCGGCGACGTCCAGCGCCGCGGGCAGTCCCGTTCCGGGGAGCGCCGCGGCCGCGGAACCGTGGGCCACGGCCCAGCGCAATCGCTCGGCGGGTCCGAGGCCGCGGCCGGCAGCGAGCAGGTAGCCGGCGAGGGAGGAATCGCCGGCGCCGACGGTGGAGCGGACCTCGATGCGCGGCGCCTCGGCGAACCACGCGCCCTCGGCCGTGGCGAGCACGGCGCCCGCGCCGCCGAGGGTGACGAGCACGGAGGCGATACCTGCCTCGACGAGGCGGGCGGCGGCCTCCGCGGCGGGGCGGGGGTCGCCCGCAGAGGCCGCTCGCTCCAGCTCGATCCCGTCGAGTCCCGTGAGCTGCCCGAGCTCGAGGCCGTTGGGTTTGATCAGATCGGGGGCGAACGGCGCGGGCGCGCCCGATGTCCTTGAGCGTAGGGCGGCGGCGAGCGCCTCGAGCGGGGCATCGGAGGTGTCGAGGGCGACGCGCAGTCCGGCGTCATGCAGCGTTTCGGTGGCCGAAAGATAGAAATCCGGTGACGTGCCTGAGGGGAGAGAGCCGCACAGTGCCGCCCAGTTCTCGGTGCCAGCCGTGCCGGGGGTGCCGTTTCTCTTCCGCCCGCGCGCGGCACCGGCGACGCAATCGATGAGTGCGCGCTGCACGTCTGCGGCGAGCTCCGCTCCCGGGGCGTTGAGCTTGGTCGTCGTGCCGTCGGGCTCGGTGACGGTGAGGTTGACCCGAACGGGCGCGGTGACGGGGACGATCTCGTGCGCGATCCCGGCCTCGCGGACCATGGCGACGAACGGATCGGACTCGGCGGCGGGGAACACGGCGATGGACTCGGCCGCGGCGGCCGAGCCCGAGTCATGGACCACACGCGCGACGTTGATTCCCTTGCCTCCTGCGACGTCTGTGATCCCGCCGAGCCTGTTGACCCCGCCGCGCTCGAGCTCGGTGTCGAGGCCCGCCGTGCGGTCCACGGAGGGGTTCATGGTGAGGGTGGCGATCACGGAACGGGGCTCGCTTCCGCTCCGGGTGCGGGGTTCGCTCGTGGCGCGCTGTTCGATCATGGGACTAAGACCTCTACATTTGCGGAGTCGAGCGAGCGGGCGAGGGCGCCGCGCGGCTGGGAATCGGTGACCAGGATGTCGATGTCCTCGGACGCCGCGAACTCGACGACGTGATCGCGCCCGAACTTGCTCGAGTCCGCGAGGAGGACCACGGTGCGCGCCGCGGAGACGAGGGCGCTCTTGACGGCGGCCTCCGCGGAATCCGGGGTGGTGAGCCCCCGCTCCGGGTGCAGCCCGTTGGCGCCGATGAACGCGACATCGACGCGGAGGCGACGCAGCGAATCGACGACCCCCGAGCCGACGATCGCGCCGGTGATCCCTCGGACGGTGCCGCCGAAGACGCCGACCTTTGCGGCCTGGAGACGGGCGAGCTCCGCGGCGATGGGGGCGGAATCGGTGTAGATGTCGAGCGCGCCGGGACCCGAGAGCGTCGAGGGCGGCATGTGGGCGAGGAGCTGCGCCGTGCTCGATCCCGCGTCGAGAATCATCGAACCGCCCGGCTCGGGGAGAAGGTCGCCGGCGATACGTGCGATGGCGCGTTTTGCATCCAGGTGGTCGAGGAGGCGCGCTTCGAGGCTCTGCTCGGCGTGCGTGGCGGCCGGCATCGCTCCACCATGCGTGCGTTCGATTCGTCCGACATCCTCGAGCGCGGCGAGATCGCGGCGGATGGTCTCGTGGCTTACCTCGAAGCGGGCGGCGAGATCGGCGACGCTGGCCCCGCTGTGCTCCTCGACGTGCTCGACGATGAGCCGCTGGCGTTGGCGCGAGTACATCGGCGACCTCCTTGGCGCGGCGGAACCGGCAGCGAGCGACCTCGGGGCGAAACGTGATCAGTACAACATGATTCTGTGCGGTTAATGCCCGAGTATGTGAGTTTATGGGTCAATTACCGCCCAAGCGTGTGGATTTGTCAAGCTCAGTGGCTAGACTGCGGGGAAAGAGCGCAGCAGATCGGTCGGCAGAAGGAGGAATCGGATGTCGGACTCGAATTCGGAAGCGTCGTCTGGCTCGCAACAGGGGCAGGCCCCGGGGGACCGCTGGGACTACGGAGACCTCGGCGAACGCGAATGGAACGGGACCGGAGTGGTCGGCGGGATCGCCTACGCCCCCGTCGTGCGCGTGCGCCGAGAGTCGATCGAGGTGGAGACCGACCCCGATCCCGCGCTGGCCGCGGAGGATGCCGAGGAGCGCCGGGAGGCGGAGAAGACGCGTCTCGCGGCGGCCGCCGGCGCCGTAGCGGATCGGCTCATGGCCCGCGCCCAGAGCTCGACGGGCTCCTCCTCCGAGGTGCTCGCCGCCAACGCTCAGCTCGCAAGGGACCGCGGCTGGCTCAAGGAAGCCGGCAAACACGTGGCCAAGGGGGTGCGCGCCGAGGGCGCAGCCAAGCTCGTCACCGAGAAATTCGTCGCCATGTTCGCCAAACTCGGCGGCCGGCAGGCGGAGCGGATCACCGACCTCGAGGACATCAATGCCCGCGTCCTCGCCGAGCTGCTCGGGATTCCCGAGCCAGGAGTGCCGGAGATCTCTACGCACTCCGTGCTCGCCGCGGCGGACCTCGCGCCCGCCGACACCGCGGGGCTCGATGCCGGTTCCGTCCGCGCCATCGTCACCGAGTTCGGCGGGCCCACCTCGCACACCTCGATCATCGCGCGCCAGCTCGGCATCCCGTGCGTGGTCGCGGTCGCGGGGCTCGGGGAGCTTCGCGAGGGTGCCGCGGTGCTCGTGGACGGCTCCACCGGCACCATCAGGGTTGGCGTCGACCCGGCCGAGGCCGAGTCCCGCGCGCGGGCGGATGCCGAGCTCCGTGCACGAGCCGCCGAGTGGACCGGCCCTGCCGAGCTCGCCGACGGCACCCCCGTAGACCTCCTCGCCAATGTGCAGGACGGCGAGTCGGCGCGCCGCGCTGCACAGGGGCCAGCCCAGGGAATCGGCCTGTTCCGCACCGAGCTCGCGTTCCTCGACCGCCCGGAAGAGCCGAGCGTCGACGAGCAGGCCGAGATGTACGCCGAGGTGCTCGAGGCGTTCCCCGGCAAGAAGGTCGTGATCCGCACCCTCGACGCCGGTTCGGACAAGCCGGTGAGTTTCGCGGGTCTCCCGGAAGAGGATAACCCGGCGCTCGGCGTCCGCGGGCTCCGTCTCGATCTCCTCGACCGCGGCCTCCTCGATCGCCAGCTCGACGGGCTTGCCGAGGCCGCCAAGCGCCTGCCCACCGGCAGCCCAGTGCAGGTCATGGCTCCCATGGTCGCCACGGTCTCGGAGGCCGAGGATTTCGCGGCACGCTGCAGGGACAGGGGGCTGAGCCCGGGGATCATGATTGAGATCCCTGCCGCCGCCGTGGCCATCGACAAGTTTCTGCCGATCGTCGATTTCGTCTCGATCGGTACCAACGACCTCACCCAGTACACGATGGCCGCGGACAGGATGAGCCCCCACCTCGCCACGCTCACCGACCCGTGGCAGCCCGCGGTGCTCGCGCTCGTGGCGCATGTGGCGCGGGCGGCAGAAGCGCGGGCCGCGGGCGGCGGTTCGCGCGTTCCCGTCGGCGTGTGCGGGGAGGCGGCCGCCGATCCCTATCTCGCCATTGTTCTCAAGGGCTTCGGCGTCACCTCCCTGTCCGCCGCCGCGGCGGCGGTGCCGTTCGTCGGGGCCAAGCTCGCGGAGGTCACGGAGGAAACGTGCGCGGCAGCGGCCGAGGCCGCGCTGGCCGCGAACTCGGCTCGCGAGGCCAAGGCCGCCGTGATCGCGCTGGTCGAAGGCGAGTAGGCCTGGCCGAAGGGGTTAGCGCGGACCGGCGCTAGAAGCGCCCGCCGACGGATCCGCCACCGCCTCCGCCGCCGTTCCCGCCGCCACCGCCGAAGCTGCCTCCGCCAAAGCCCCCGCCGAAACCGCCGCGAGAGCCGAAGCTCGATCCGACGCCGAAGAGCACGCCGCGGACCAACGCCCCCGCGAGCTCGCCGCCCACAGCGCTGCCGAAGTTGCCGCGACCGCGGCGTCCGTACCCGCGATAGCCGCCGAATCCGCCATACCCGCCGTAGCCGCCATAACCCCCGTCGAAGCTCGCGGCTTGTGCGGAGTTGTCCTGGACGTCGCGCTGTGCGGCCTCGAGTGCCTGGCGCGAGAGCCCCCGGGACGCGGTAGCGGCCTCGGCTGCGACGTAGCCCTCGGCGCCCTCGGCGTCGGCGAGGGCGCGCTCTGCACCGGAGAGCTTGCTGCGCGCGCCCTGGCCGATCACGGCCTCGCGGGAGTGGATAAAGTCGGCGGCATCGCGGTACTCGGAGCGCGCCGCGTTCAGCGCAGTCTCGACGGTGCGGCGCATCCGCTCGGCGTTCGTGATCTCCCGCTCGGCGTCGGCCATCGCACGGTCGAGCTCGAGGTCGGCATCGGCGAGGGAACGGAAGGCGCCGAGCGGGTCGACGTCCGCACGAGACTCGGCCGAGGACAGCGCCGCTTTTGCTTTGTCGGCCGCCGAGGCGAGGGCTGAAGCGAGCTCCGAATCGAGGGAGGTGTCGGCCAGCTGTTGCCCCGCCTGGTCGAGCTCGCGCCGCACCTCGTCGAGGAGCCCGGGGAGCTCGGTTTTCGCGCTGGCGATGTCGGCCGCGGCGTTGTCCACGGCGCCGAGTAGCGTCTCGGCCTTCTCCACGGCCTCGGTGGCGTGCATGATCCGGTCGACGGCAGCGCCCTGCTGGCCGCTCGGGTCCGCCAGTGCGGTGCGCGCCTTGTCGAGCTCCGCTTCGGCGCTCGCCACGAGCGATTCGGCCAGGTCCGGGTTGTCGCGGACCGAGGCGAGATTTTCCGGCGGGTAGTTCGCGGCGAGTTCGGTGAGTGTTGCGCGCGCGGCATCGAGCTGTGAGCGGACCGTCACGGTGCGCCGGCGGAGACCGTCGACCGCGCCGTCGCCGCCCACGAGCATGCGGCGCATCGAGTCGAATGCCGATCGCTGCTCGTCGAGAATTCCCTCGGCTTGCCCGGAGACCTGGGCGAGCTGCAGAAGCATCTCTTTCTGCTGCGCCGGGGTCTCCGGAATGGTGTCGTCGAGCTCGGTGACGAGCTGGTGGCCCTCGCCGACGAGGGCTCCGGCACGTTCGATCGCCGACAGGTATTCGCGTACCCGGATATCGCCGAATTCGGCACGCGCGGCCTCGAGCGCGGCGCCCGAGGAACGCAACGACTGGTCGGCCGAAGCGAGCGCGGCCCGGGCGCGCTTGTCGAGCGAGGAGTTGTCGAGCTGGGAGAGGGAGCGGGAGTCGGAGGCCGAGATGTTCATCGCCCGCTCGTGCTGCTTCGCCTCGTTCTTCCTTCGCCGCGAGCGCAGCCACAGCGGGATACCTATGAGCAACACGAGCGCTAGCACCGCGACGAGCACGAGCGTCGCGACCCCGGACACGCCCGTCGAGCTCCCGCCACCGAGACCCTCCGCGGTCGCGGTGGCCGCGCCCGCCCAGTCCTTCTCCGACAAGGCCGGCTTGGTGGAGTCCGTGGCGACCTTCTGTAGCTCGGACTCGGAATACTCCGAGCCTGAGTAGCGCAGCTGGTAGTTGGAGTCCTGCACCGCCACGGCGAGAAGCGCGTCGGTGCTACCGAGACCGGAGAGCGAGGCGGTCTGCTCCGCCCACTGCTCGGCACCGAGGCCGTCGAAGGAATCGACGTACACGACCCACAACGAGATGCCCTTCTTCTCCGACAGGGAATCGATCGCCGCCTGCACCTCGGAGGTGTTCCCGCCGAGCACGCCCGCGGAGTCGGTAATCTGCCCGCCCAGGCGCGAGGGGGCCTCGGCCGACGCGGGAGAGGCCGCCAGCGCCGTCACGCATACGAGAGCCAGCACCACTGCGACGAGCGCCTGGAGAGCGGCGGCGGGCCGGAGCCGGCCCGGTCGGCGGGGGGCGGCGAGCGGGGAGGTAGGCATACCTCGAATCGTACTGAGGCGGCTACCCTGGGGGACGTGGCAAGGCGGATACCGGAGAAGGACATCGCCGCGATCCGCGAGCGGACACGCATCGAAGAGGTCGTCGGCGAATACGTGGCGCTCAAGCCGGGCGGCGTCGACTCGCTCAAGGGGCTCTCGCCGTTCAAGGACGAGAAGACCCCGTCTTTTCACGTCCGCCCGCAGCACGGGTACTACCACTGCTTCTCCACGGGAGAGGGCGGGGACGTCTACTCCTTTCTCATGAAGATGGAGCACATCTCCTTCGTCGAGGCCGTCGAGCAGCTCGCGGACAAGATCGGCTACCGGATCGACTACGAGGGCGAGGACACCGGCGCTCCCGATCGCGGCGCACGCGCGCGGATCATCGCCGCGAACGCCGCGGCGCAGAAGTTCTACGCCGCCCAGCTCGGCTCCGAGGAAGGCGCGGTCGCCCGGGAGTTTCTCGCGGGCAAGGGCTTCGACCGGGAGTCGGCCGCGATCTTCGGCTGCGGCTACGCGCCCTCGGGCTGGGACTCGCTCACCCGCGAGCTGCGTCGACAGGGCTTCGAATACGCCGACCTCGAGGCGGCGGGGCTGTCCCGAAAGTCCTCGCGCGGAAGCTACATCGACTGGTTCCACCGGCGCGTGCTCTGGCCCATCCGTAACAGCGCGGGCGAGGTGGTCGGCTTCGGCGGGCGCAAGCTCTTCGACGACGACACGATGGGCAAGTACATCAACACCCGCGACACCATGGTCTACAAGAAGGCGCAGGTGCTCTTCGGTATCGACGTCGCGCGCAAGGAGATCGCCAAGCAGCGCCAGGCCATCGTGGTCGAGGGGTACACGGATGTCATGGCGATGCACGCCGCGGGCATCCCCACCGCCGTCGCCACGTGCGGAACCGCGTTCGGCACCGAGCACATGACCCTCCTTCGCCGGCTCCTCCTCGACGACAACCACTTCCGCGGGCAGATCATCTACACCTTCGACGGCGACGAGGCCGGCAAGACGGCCGCGATGCGCGCGTTCGAGGGGGACCAGCAGTTCGCGGGCAAGTCCTTCGTGGCGATCGCCCCCGGCGGCATGGACCCCAACGACCTGCGGCAGAACCACGGCGACGCCGCGCTCCGCGAGCTCATCGCCTCGCGCGTGCCGATGTTTGAGTTCGCGATCCGCACGATGCTCGACAACCACGATCTCGACACGGCCGAGGGGCGCGTCGACGCGCTGCGCGAGACCGTCCCCGTGGTCGCCCGCATCCGCGACGCCGCGCTCCGCGACGACTACGCACGCCAGCTCTCCGGCTGGGTCGGCTGGGAGGACCCCTCCCAGGTCGTGCGGAGGGTCCGAGAGGAGGCGCGCCGCCCGTCCGCCCCGGTGGGGCGCCCGGCTAGGAGAAGGACAACCGCCTCTGACGCCGGACGTCCCGACACCGAGCCGCCCGCGCCGCGCATGCTGCTTCCCGATCGTCGCGACCCGTCCCTGTGGCCCCAGCGGGAGGCGCTCAAGGCGGCAGTCCAGGAGCCGGGCCTCGCCGGCTCGCTCTTCGATTCCCTGCCTGCGGAGACGTTCCGGCACCCCGCGTACCGCGCGCTCGCCGAGGCGATCGCGGCCGCCGGGGGAACCGCGGCGGGCATCGCGGGGGTCGAGTGGATCGATGCCATCGTCGCCGCGATGCCGGCGTCCGCGGCCGCACAGGGGATGCGCTCGCTCGTTGGGGAGCTCGCCACCGAGGAGATCCCGGTGTCCGAGGAGAGGCTCCCGAACTTCGTCGAGGGGGTCATCGCGCGGGTCCAGGAGACCTGGGTCTCGCAGCAGATCGCGGTGCTCCGCGGCACGGTGCAGAGGATGAACCCGTCGGCGGAGCCCGAGGAATACTCGGCGGCGTTCGGCGATCTCATCGCCCTCGAGTCCTACCGTCGGGTGCTGCTCGAGCAGGCGAGTGGGGCGACCCAGGGCATGGCCTGAGCCGGCGCCCGAACGCGCGCTCGAGCGGCCCTCGAGCGGGCGTTCGAGCCCGGCGCCGCTGGTCGTGCCCGGCAATTTGGTCCATCCATCGCGCTGCATGTAGAGTCTTCTTCCGGTGCGAGAACGCCTCACAAGGGCGTTGTTGCGCCGTAATAATCCCCCATAGCTCAATTGGCAGAGCATTCGACTGTTAATCGAAGGGTTACTGGTTCGAGTCCAGTTGGGGGAGCAATACGAAGCCCGCTGCTTTCGCAGCGGGCTTTTTCGTACCTCGGCGACTCCACTCGGTTGCGCAGTCGGCGGCGCGTCTTACTCCGTCGGGGTGCTCGCGGAGCGCCGCAGGTCGTCGAGCAGGGCGAATGCCGCCCGGCGGGACTGCTTGCGCGGGTACGTGCCGTCGCCGAGGTCGGGATCGGGGAGCACGTTCTCGGGGTCGAAGATCCACACCTCGACGCCGCTGTTGCGGATGCGCCGGAGCTCCTCGAGCATCATTCGCCGTCCGACCCCGTTGACCCCGCTCACGCGAGCCAGCTCGAGGACGAAGGACTTGGTCTTGATCTTCGCCTCGCCGATCCGGCTGACGAAGCGCTCGGCGGCCGCGAAGTTGATGTACCCCTGGAGGCGCACCACGGTGTAGTTCCGCGCGGTGCGGATCGAGCGGACGGTCTGGATGCCGTAGGGCTCAGTGGACATGAGGTGCAGGCCCATGTCCTGCGAGAGATTCTGGAAGATACGCGCGCCGGCAACGCTGTTCCCCTTCTTGTCGAGCGGCGGGGAAAACGTCGCGAGTCCGAGCTGGCCGGGCATCGTTCCCAGCATGCCTCCGGACACGCCCGACTTGGCGGGAATGCCCACCGTCGTCATCCAGCGTCCTGCCGCGTCGTACATTCCCGCCGACGCCATGACCGCCTGGACCTGCCGCGCGACCGCGGGGGAGAGGATGCGCTCGCCCGTGACGGGCTGCGTGCCGCCGCCCGCGAGCGTCGCCGCCATGACCGCGAGGTCGCGCACCGTGACCTCGATGGAGCACTGCTCGATGTAGCCGCGGACGGCGTCGTGCGCGGAGTCCTGGATCACTTCGTACGAGCGCAGCATGTGTGCGAGAGAGAGGTTACGATCCGCGTGCTCGATCTCGGAATCCGCGACCCGCTGGTTGATTTCGAGCTCCCGTCCCGCGAGGCGGGAGAAGAAGTCGCGGATATGCGCGATACGGTCTTCGACCGCCGCCTCCTCGCCGAGGATGAGCTGATTGACCGCGATCGCACCGGCATTGATCATCGGGTTGAGTGGGCGGCCCGTCTCGTCGTCGAGGGAGAGCTCGTTGAAGGCCTCGCCGGACGGCTCGACATCGACGACGTCAAGTACCTTGTCCAGCCCGTGCTCCTTGAGCGCCGCGGCGTAGACGAAGGGCTTCGACATCGACTGGATGGTGAACGGCGCGGTGTCGTCACCCGTGCTGTAGAGGTGGCCGTTGAGCGTGCACAGCGCGATCCCGAGGAGGTTCGGATCCATCTTCTTGAGCTCAGGGATGTAGTCGGCGACCGTGCCGCCCTCGCTCGAGGAGCTGTCGGTCATGATCTCGTGGAGGTAATCGGAAATCAGTGAATGCACGCGCAGCTCCTGCTTCTCGCCCCGCGTCTCGGCGCAGGCGGACGGGATCGAAAGTCTGTATAGAGTCGGTTCCGTGATGTACCGCCCACACTACGTCTGCGCGTCCGCTTCGCCGGCCGGCTCGGGTCGGGACAGGTGAGCCCCCGGATCCGCTCGGCCGACGTGCTCCTGGTCGGGGCCGGGCAGGCGGGACTCTCCGTGGCCTACCACCTCCGGCGCACCGGTTTCGTGCCTCTGCCCCGCAACGATGACGGCGTAGGTGCGGGCTCCGCCCGCTCGTTCGTCATGGTGGACGCGAATCCCGGACCGGGAGGGGCGTGGCGACACCGGTGGGACTCGCTCACCATGGACCGGGTCAACGGGATCTTCGACCTACCGGGGATGCCCCGCGAGGACGTCCCGCCCACGCGACCCTCGAACCTCGCGCTGCCCGACTATTTCGGCCGCTTCGAGGAGCGCTTCGGGCTCGGAGTGGAGCGCCCGGTGCGGGTGCGATCGGTCGAGTTCGAAGACCCGGACGATCCCCGCTCGTGGCTGCGGGCGGAGCTCGTCGACGCGGACGCGCCGGTCTCCGAGCAGGTCTCCGGGGATCCCACGGGGATCGTGCGCGCGAGGGTGCTCATGAACGCGACGGGGACCTGGACCAAGCCCTTCGTTCCGTACGTACCCGGCGCCGAGAGCTTCCGTGGGCGCCAGGTGCACACCGTCGATTACCGCCGCGCGGAGGATTTCGCCGGGCAGCGGGTGGCCGTGGTCGGCGGCGGGATCTCGGCGCTCACGTTCCTACTCGAGATCGCGGAGGTGGGGGAGACGCTGTGGTTTACCCGCCGCCCGCCGGAGTTCCACGAGGGTGGCTTTACAGCCGAGCACGGGCGCGAGGTGATCGAGAAGGTCACCGAGCGGGCGCGCATGGGGATGGCGCCGCAGAGCGTCGTCGCCTCGACTGAGCTCCGCTGGACTCCGGAGCTGCGCCGCGCACAGGCCGCCGGGATCCTCGCTCGCCGGCCGATGTTCCGGAGCATCGAGCCCGGCGGTGTGCGCCTCGCCGACGGCTCGTTCGAGCCCGTCGACGCCATCGTCTGGGCCACCGGCTTCCGCTGGGAGCTCGGGCACCTCGGCCCGCTGCACCTCCGCGGTCGCGGTGGCGGGATCTTCCTCGACCCGCCGATGGTCGCCGACGAGCCCCGCGTCTACCTCGTCGGGTACGGGCCGAGCGCCTCGACCGTCGGGGCCAACCGCGCCGGCCGCGCCGCGGTGACCATGGCCCGCGAATACCTCGGGGACAGGGAGCCACAACGCGGGTCCGCGACATAAAGCTGCCATTTCGGGTAATCGCGATTAACCTGAAATCGAGTTGGCGATCGGCGAAAGGAATCCCATGCACTACTTCTCGCGGACCGGCG
>NZ_DAINST010000005.1:66094-66826 GCF_036741115.1 Dietzia sp. | reverse complement strand
CTCGACGTAGAAACCGCCACCCAGATCGCCGTCCAACTCGGCCTGCCGACCACCGGTGAGCACCTTCGCGCCCTCCTTCTGGCCGATGTCGAGGTAGGAAAGGATCTTCTGCAACTGGTCGTTCGAGGCCTGCGCGCCGATCATCGTCGAGTCGTCGAGCGGGTTGCCGGCCTTGATTTTCTTCGTGCGTTCGACGACGTCGGCCATGAACTGCTCGTAGATCGACTCCTGGACGAGCGCGCGCGACGGGCACGTGCACACCTCGCCCTGGTTGAGGGCGAACATCGTGAAGCCCTCCTGCGCCTTGTCCCAGAACGCGTCGTCCTCGGCCGCCACGTCGGCGAAGAAGATGTTCGGGCTCTTGCCGCCGAGCTCGAGGGTCACGGGGATGAGGTTCTCCGAGGCGTACTGCATGATGAGCCGGCCCGTGGTGGTTTCGCCCGTAAAGGCGATCTTGCGGATCCGCTTGTTCGAGGCGAGCGGCTTCCCGGCCTCGACGCCGAAGCCGTTGACCACATTGACGACACCCGGGGGAAGGAGGTCGCCGATGAGCTCCATGAGCACCATGATCGACGCCGGCGTCTGCTCGGCGGGCTTGAGCACGACGCAGTTGCCGGCGGCGAGCGCGGGGGCGAGCTTCCAGATGCCCATGAGCAGCGGGAAATTCCACGGGATGATCTGCCCGACCACGCCGAGCGGCTCGTGGAAGTGGTACGCGACGAGGTTCTCGTC
>NZ_DAINST010000005.1:0-66084 GCF_036741115.1 Dietzia sp. | reverse complement strand
CGTCGATCTGCGAGAGGGAGCCCTCCTGGGCCCGGATGGCGCCCGCGAAGTAGCGGAAGTGGTCGACGCCGAGGGGGATGTCCGCGTTGAGCGGTTCGCGGATGGCCTTGCCGTTGTCCCAGGTCTCGGCGACCGCGAGGACCTCGAGGTTCTCCTCGATGCGGTCGGCGATCTTGTTGAGGATCACGGCGCGCTCGGCGGGCGACGTCGCGTTCCACTTCGGCGCGGCGGCCCAGGCCGCGTCGAGCGCCGCCTCGATGTCCTCGGCGGTGCCGCGCCCGACCTCGCAGAACACCTTGCCGTTGATGGGGCTCACGTTCTCGAAGTACTGGCCCTTGATCGGCGCGACCCATTCGCCGCCGATGTAGTGCTCGTAGCGCGGCTTGAAGTCGACTTTCGCGCCTTCGGTGTTCGGATTCGCGTAGACAGCCATGGTGACTGGTTCCTTCCGTATTCGTCCGGGGGTCCGGAGGGGGCCCCGGCTACCGGGGCGTGGAAGAAAATGTAATGCAGGTCACGTTACAAGTACGTTGCTCGAGTTCGCGCCGGCTCCGGGACCCGCCTTCTCGGTGCCCATCCGTTCGGCGGCCGCGAGCTCCTCGAGGTGCGCCACGACGACCGAGCGCTGCGGCGCGCGGGCTGGGAGGATCTGCAGCGCCACCTCCCACGGCTCGCGGTCGTGTTCCACTTCGGGCAGGTCGAGGTATCGCAGAAGCGTACCGGCGTCGGCGTCGGCGAGCATAGCCTCGCGCAGGGTCGCCGCAGCGGCGCGCTGGACGCGGCTGAGCCCGGCGGCCTCGGCGGCGCCGATCCCGTCGCCGCGGTAGAGGTCTAGTGCTCCGGAGAAATCGCCGCGGCCGACGTGCTCGACCACCTGCAGAGCGTCGATGTCGAGCGGCTCGGTGAGCCGGTATGGGCGGGTCGCGAGCCGCGGCGCGCCGGCCACCTTCTCGAGGACCCTGCGCAGCCGCAGCATCTCGACGCGCACGGTCGATTCCGCCGCGGTCTCGGGGTACACGGTCGCGGCGATCGCGGCGGCGGTGAGCCCCTCGGGCGAGGTCGCGAGGAGAGTGAGGATCTCGGCGTGCCGCACCGAGAGCGACGCCTGCCCGCTCGCGGTCTCCAGCACGGGCCGGCCCCTGTGGACCAGGCGCAACACGGATGACGCCGGACGTGCCGGATTCCCCGGGGCGCGGGTGTCCGCGAGCCGGCGGAGCCCGAGTTCGCGCGCGGCGGCCGAGGCCGTGGCCCGCACGAGGGCGAGGCAGTGCGGGTCCGCTGCGACGTCCCCGCCTGTCACATCCAGGGTGCCGAGGATCTCGCCGGTGGCCGGGTGCACGAGCGGGGCCGCGGAGCAGCTGAACGCGTGGACCTCGGGCCGCGTGTGCTCCTCGCGGCGCACCGACAGCGCCGTGCCGCGCAGGAGCGAGGTGCCGGGGGCGTTGGTGCCCATCCGGGATTGCGACCAGTTCTCGCCGACGGCGAAACCGATCTCCTCGATGCGGGAGCGGACGTGGGTGTCGCCGCCGATGTGGCGTATACGGCCGGTGGCGTCGGCGAGGGCGATGACGAAGCCGTCGTCCACGGCGGTGGGGAGGAGGAGCTCATCGACGAGCGATGAGACCGAGTCGAGCTCCTCGCCCGAATCGATCGCGACAGGCCCGGCCGCCCGGCCCTCATCAGGGGCCGTGGTCGGTCCCCGGGAGCTGCTGGGCGCCACGGATCCTCCACATCGTCCGACATCCTCGTGATACACCTCACAATATCCCGATGGGGGGCAGCCGTCCAGGCGCTCGCCCGGGGTGCGGGACGCTCCCGGCTCTGCCCGTGCCGGGGCGGCTACACCGCGCCGCGGGCGACCTCGCCGATCCGCTCGACGGCTGCGGTGAGCAGCTCGGGGTTACACGCGAAGTTGATCCGGACGAAGCCGGCGCCGCCCTCGCCGAACGCGGCCCCGGGGCTCAGCGCGACCTTGGCCTCGGAGAGGAAGCGCTTCGCCGGGTTGTCGCCGAGCGCAGGGTAGGCGCGCAGGTCGACCCAGGCAACGTACGTGGATTCGGGTCGCGTCCACCGGGCCTCGGGGAGGTGTTCTTCGAGGAGCCGGCCGAGGAGATCGACGTTCTCGCCGAGCGCGGCGATGAGCTCCTCCCGCCACGGCTCGCCCTCGGTGAGCGCGGTGCGCGCGGCGAGCGAGCCGAGGTGCCCGCAGGCTCCGGCGAGGTACGGCGGCAGCGTGTACTGTGCCCTGTTGCCCGTGACGACCCACGCGCACTTGAGCCCCGCGAGGTTCCAGGTCTTCGAGGCCGAGGAGATCGCGAAGCCGACCTTGCGCGCCGTGTTCGACGCGGCGAGGAAGCTGCGGAACTCGTGCCCTGGCAGTGCCATCGGCGCCCAGATCTCGTCGGAGACGACGATCGCCCCGTAGGAATCGGCGAGCGAGGCGAGCTCCGCGAGCTCGGACTGCGGGTGGATGCGCCCCGACGGGTTGTGCGGGTGGCACAGCAGGATGGCGCGAGCGCCGGACTCGAACTCGCGCTCGATCGCGGGCAGGTTTATCGAACCGTCCTCGGCGAAGGGGACGCCCACGGGCTCGTGCCCGGACCGCCGGATCCACGCCGGGAAGGGCATGTAGACGGGAACGTGGTGGACCACCTTGGCTCCGGGCGTGAGGAACTCGCGCAAGACGGCGCGAACGCCCACTCCGACGTCATATACGGGCATGACGTCGCCTGGCGCAGCCTCGACGCCGAAGCGGGTGTAGTACTGCGAGACCACGTCCCGGAGGCCGTCGGCATCGGCGGAGTAGCCGAAATCGCCGTTCGCCACCGCCGCGGAGAGCAGCTCGGCGATCGGGGGAGCCGGGGCCACATCCGACTCCGCGACGAACAGCGGGAGAACGTCGGCCGGGTACGACACCCACTTCTCGCTGCGGCGACGGCGGAGGGTCTCGAGGTCTAGGTCCAGCGGGAAGCTCATGCGGCCAGCTTAACGCGGCGCCGCGGTGTCCTCGTCCGTGGTCGCCTCGGCGGAGCCGGCGGAGTCGGCGCCGTGGTGCCCGAACGGGAGCACGTGGACAACTGCGGCAATGATCCCGCCCCAGATCGCGCCGACGATAAAGGCGATGAGCGTTTCGATGATCCACGCGAGCGCCCCGCCGACACCGGGGATGTGGTGCGCCGGATCGGCGATCGTGGCGATCGCGTCGTGCGGCCAGTGCCAGCCGAATTCTGTGATTCCGTTGAGCAGGATGTGGCCGCCGACCCAGGTCATCGCGAAGGTGCCGATCACCGAGAGCGCCTGGAGTACGACGGGCATAGCCTTGACCAAGCCGCGGCCCGCTGCCGCGACCCCCGCGGTGTCGCGCTTGGCGAGGGCCGCGCCGACGTCGTCCATCTTGACGATCACGGCGACCACGCCGTAGACGATGACGGTCATGAGGATGCCCACGACGACGAGCACTCCGGCCTGCATCCACACGCTCTGCTCGGCGACCTCGTTGAGCGAAATAATCATGATCTCGGCCGAGAGGATGAGGTCCGTGCGCACCGCCCCGGAGACGACCTTCTTCTCGGCCTCGGGGCCCGTGGCCGCTGCGGGGGCGGCACCACCTGCGTCATCCTCGGTGGATTTTCCGCCCGTCTTTCCCGCGCCCCGCACCATCTCCCAGAGCTTCTCGGCGCCCTCGAAGCACAGGTACGAGCCACCGAGCATGAGGATCGGCGTGATGAGCCACGGCGCGAACGAGCTGAGCAGCAGCGCAATGGGGAGGATGATGAGCAGCTTGTTGCGCAGCGAGCCGATGGTGATCTTGCGGATCATCGGCAGCTCGCGGGAGGCGTCGATCCCCTCGAGGTACTGCGGGGTCACGGCCGTGTCGTCTACCACCACGCCCGCCGCTTTGACGCTGGTCTTTCCCGCCGCCGCGGCGACGTCGTCGATGCTCGCCGCGGACATCCGCGCGAGAGTGGCGATGTCGTCGAGCAGTGCCACGAGGCCGCCGGCCATGAGGGGCTCCTAGGAGTGGGGTGGGGCGTGCGCGGCACGACTGGGTCGTGCGCTCGGGAAAATACTAGTGGACGATCGGTGACGACCTGGTTGATGATCGAGTGGAGATCCGCGTGATGTCGCTGCGATCGAGACCTGGGGGGGGGCATGTTCAAGACCGCGAATCAGATTTGGGGCGCTCATGGCGTACGGGGTGCGCGCGTCGCCGCCTCGTCTGTTCTGTGCGCGGTGGGCCTCGCATCGCTAACGGCGTGTGGCGGCTACCAATATTCCGACCTCGTCGGCGGGCGGCGTGACGTGGATTTCGACCATCCGGTCTCGGTTCGCGATGCGATGAGCCTGCAGGATATCGCTCCATTGCGAGAGCTCCGCTTCGATGCCGGAATCATGGGAGGCGGCGTCACCGTATTGCCCGAGATGTCGGTGGCCGACGTCGAGGCCCAACTTCTTGTCGCTACCCAGGCCACGGGGTGGATTCCTGGAGTCGATGCCGGCAGCTTTGAGACCAGCAGGATTCCGGGCGGAACCGCGTGGGACCTGGAAGAGCAGATCCGAGAGCGCGTGGTGGAGTTCCCAGTCCAAGAGCCGGTCAAGGTTCCACCGAAAGAGTGGTGAAGCTAGAGCGGAAGGATTCCCGTTCGGGTCTTCTGGACCTCCTGGAAACGCCCGGAATTCTTGCGGAGGAGGTCCCACTCGGCATCGGGGATGCTCTTGATTGCGCGCTTGATCACGGACGCGTCGGGTGTCCCCCATGCGATAGGCATGGGGTTGATGAAGTCGTAGGTGTTGGCCTTGCCCCGGGCGCTGCGGTTGCCGACCACGGCGACGCACGGGACGCGCTCGCCCTCCTTGCCTTCGTGGCCGGGGAGCTTCTGGCACGAGACGGTCGCGAGCGCCGGGGTCGAACCCTTCGAGCGGTCCACCGATTGGTCGACGAGCGCTGTGATCGTGAGGACGTGCTTGTGCACGCTCGACACGATCCCCGGCACGAGCTCGGAGCGCTTGTACGTTTCGTCGATGGCGCCCATCTTCTTGGGGATGTAGAAGATCATCGCGGCGAATCCGAGGGCGAAGAGCACGAGCAGAACGGCGACGACGACCGCGAGCGGGGCCTGCCCGGTGAGCAGCACGAGCAGCACGGCGCCGACGAGGCACGCGACGGCGAGCACGCCACCGGCGACCTGCAGTCTGCGGATCTCTCCGAGGTTCTCATTGTTTTTCCGGGCCCAGGAGTTGTCGACGGGGAAGTCGAACAGGCGGTACTGGTTCTGCGGTTCGCGGGAATCGTGCTGTGCGGGCATGGGGTCCATTATGGCCGAGGGGTGCGGCCGGGGTGCCCACGCCCGCGCGCTATGTCCGCGCTATGTCCGCGCTACGTCAGGGCGCCGATCGCCGCCACCGCGATGAGCGCCCCGATGACGACGAACAGCGCACCACTCGCCGCGTCGACGACGGGGAGGAAACGGCGGATCCGACCGTTGATCGTCGGGTGCGAGGCGAGCAGAACCACCGAGGTAAACGCTGCGAAAGCGAGCGCCACGAGCAAAGCGAAGATCCCCGCCGACGCCGCGAACGACAGCCCTGTGCCGCCGGGGTAGAGGAACGGCGCAAGGAGCGAGCCGAAGAAGACCACGGCCTTGGGATTGGAGAGGTTCGTTGCGAGGCCTCGCGCATAATCCCTGCGCGCAGGTCTATTGGCCCTTTCTCGGTGTGACGGCGGAAGTGCCGTGTCTGCGCGGGCTCGCACGGCTTCCACGGCCCCCGGCCAGGCGGCGCGGACGCCGAGGATTCCCATGCCCACGAGGAACAGCCCGCCGGCGAGCTGGAGCCAGTGGAGCACTCCCTCCCTGGCCTGCAGGATCGCCGCGAGCCCCAAGATGGATGCGGCAAGCCACACAGTTACGCCGGTGACGACCCCCGCGGTGGCCGCGAATCCCGCGGACCGAGAGGCCAGCGATCGTTGGACAACGAGGAGCATGTCGGGGCCGGGGGTGTAGGCGCCGACGATCCACACGCCGATGAGCGCGAGGAGTTGAGGGGCGGTGAGCACGGAGGGCCAGAGTACTCGCGGCGGGGGCGCCGCCGCGACCGCGTGGCGGCCGATCAGGGCCCGCGTTCGGCGGAAGATGGCAGGCTGGTGCCATGGCTACCGAACTGCACATGGACGGATTCGTTGCTCGCGCTGCCCGCGCGCTCAGTCAGGTCTCGATCGATCTCGTCGCCCAACGCGCCGGCATCGAGCCCGAGAAGCTCAAGGCCTACGAACGCGGCCTCGGCTCGGTCACCACCGAGGAGGCACAGGCGCTCGTCGTGGCGTTCGACTACTACGGCGTCTTGTTCATCCCCGAAGGCGATGGCCGCGGACCGGGCGCGGGCGTTGGCGTCCGCCGCAAGTTCGGCCACGCCAAGGTCGAGATGATCGAGAACTGGGAGGGTGAGGGAGGCCCCGTCGGCGAGGACGACATCTAGCTCACTGCCGCCGCGGGCTGTCGCCCCGCGTGATCCGCGCGGCGGGAACCGCGGCCGAAATCAGTCCCCGATCTGCGGCAGCTCCGGGCCGAGCACGTCGTCGGCATCGACGATCCGGTACGCGTACCCCTGCTCGGTGAGGAAACGCTGGCGGTGCTGCGCGTAGTCGGCATCGAGCGTGTCGCGCGCAACCACCGAGTAGAAGTGCGCCTGGCCGCCGTCGTGCTTCGGCCGCAGGAGCCGGCCGAGCCGCTGCGCCTCCTCCTGCCGCGAGCCGAAGGTCCCGGACACCTGGATCGCCACCGAGGCCTCAGGCAGGTCGATGGAGAAGTTCGCGACCTTCGACACCACGAGACACGAGATCTCGCCCTCGCGGAACTGGTCGAACAGCCTCTCGCGCTCCTTATTCGGCGTGGACCCCTGGATCACCGGAACGTCGAGGGTGTCGCCGAGCTCGTCGAGCTGATCGAGGTACGCGCCGATCACGAGCGTCGGCGAACCGGCGTGCTGCTCGATGAGTTTCCGGACCACCGGGATCTTGGTCTTCGCGGTGGCGCAGATCTTGTAGCGCTCATCGGCCTCGGCGGTCGCGTAGATCATCCGCTCGTTCTCGGTGAGGGTCACCCGCACCTCGACGCAATCGGCCGGCGCGATCCACCCCTGCGCCTCGATGTCCTTCCACGGCGCGTCGTAGCGCTTCGGTCCG
Organism: Dietzia sp.; assembly: GCF_036741115.1. Classification (NCBI taxonomy): domain Bacteria; kingdom Bacillati; phylum Actinomycetota; class Actinomycetes; order Mycobacteriales; family Dietziaceae; genus Dietzia; species Dietzia sp. Next base: position 58,904 of record NZ_DAINST010000005.1, on the reverse strand, counting down.
ATCAACGAGAAGACATCGCCCTCCCTACCGTCCTCCCTTACGAGGGTTGCGGTGAGCCCCAGCCGCCGACGCGACTGGAGGTCCGCCGTCATACGGAAAACCGGGGCGGGGAGGAGGTGCACCTCGTCGTAGACGACGAGCCCCCAATCCCGCGAGTCGAACAGGTCGAGGGCCCGGTAGACGCCCTTGGTCTTGCGAGTGATGACCTGGTACGTGGCGATCGTGACGGGCCGGATCTCCTTCTTCTCGCCCGAGTACTCGCCGATCTCGTCCTCGGTGAGCGTCGTGCGGCGGATGAGCTCGCGCTTCCACTGCCGCCCCGCGACGGTGTTGGTGACGAGGATCAGCGTGGTCGCCTTCGCCTTCGCCATCGCCGCCGCGCCGACCATCGTCTTGCCAGCGCCGCAGGGGAGCACCACTACGCCGGAGCCGCCGGACCAGAACGAGTCCGCCGCCATCTCCTGGTAGTCTCGCAGCTCCCAGTCCTCTTCTTCTGTAGAGAGCGCGATGGGGTGGGCCTCGCCGTCGACGTAACCGGCGAGATCCTCCGCGGGCCAGCCGACCTTGAGGAGCTCCTGCTTGAGGTGCCCGCGCTCGGAGCCGTGGACGATCACCGTGTCGTCGTCGATCTGCGCGCCGAGCATCGGGGCGATCTTCTTGTGCCGCTTGACCTCCGCGAGCACCGCGGCATCGTGGGAAACGAGGACGAGTCCGTGCGCCGGGTTCTTGACCAGCTGCAACCGGCCGTAGCGGGCCATTGTCTCGGCGATATCCACCAGCAGCGGCTGCGGGACCGGGTAGCGGGCGTACTCGACGAGCACGTCGACGACCTGCTCGGCATCGTGCCCCGCGGCGCGCGCATTCCACAGCGCAAGCGGGGTGATCCGGTAGGTGTGCACGTGCTCGGGCGCGCGCTCGAGCTCGGCGAACGGGGCGAGCGCGCCGCGCGCCGCGGCCGCCTGCTCGTGGTCCACCTCGAGCAGCACGGTCTTGTCGGATTGGATGATGAGGGGTCCGCCAGCCACGTTTTGGAAGTCCTTTCCTGACGCCGGAGGGCGTTTTCCGCCCGGTCATTCATTGTCCCAGAGGAGGGCAAATCGGCGGTGGCGCCTGCCGTGGCGCCAGGCGGCACAGCGGTAGGCGGCGGGCTACGGGGCCGGCGAGACCGAGATGATCCGGGCGAGCGCGTACTCGCGATGCTCCTCGGTGAGTGGATCGACGCCGCTGACCCGGCCTGCCGCGACGCGCAACGGGAGCAGCATCCCCGAGGAGGTCCGGCCCGCGGCGTCGACCACCGCGATCGCCACGGGGCGCGAGGTCTCCGCGGCCTCGTGGAGCATGCTCACAGCGGCGATGCCCGTGCGGCGGCCCGAACCGCCCTTCGCGCCCGCGGCTCCCGCGGCTTTCTCCGCCGAGCGCATCGTGGCCACGGCCTGTTCCGCCGTGCGGCGACCGATGCCTGCCCATGCAGAGAGGCGGCGCCGGTCGCCGGGGTCCTCGGCGGGATCGGGGGACACCCTCGCCTCGGAGCGGGCGAGGTCGACGAGCTGTCCCGTGGTGTCCTCGGCGACGGGCGAATAGCCGGCGAGGCGCAGCTCCCGCAGGAGCCGATGCGGGCGCTCGTGCGAGATGAGGACGGTGGGGGCGATCTGCCGGAGGCCGATCTTCTGGGCGAGCTGGCTGCCGGCGAGCTCGGCGACGAGCGCGTGGTCGTCGGAGCGGAGGAACGCGGCGGCCGAGCCCACACGGAGCGTACCGTGGCGGCGCGCCGTATCGGCGATGAGGTACTCGATGGACTGGGGAACGGGCGTGATCGACGCCGTGCGCAGCGTCGCGAGCAGCGAATCCGCCGTGCGCCCCGAGTCGAGGGCCGCGCGGATCGAGGAATCGGACAGGCGGTACGTGGTCGCGGCGCCCGTAGTCTCGACGTCCGCCATGGCGCCGACCTCCGCCGCGAGCTCGGCGGTGAGCGGTCCGGGGGCGAGGATCGTGTTGTCCGCCTGGACGATGATATCCGAGACCGGCGCGGGCAGGATCTCCGTGTACTTCTCGGAGAGCAGCGTCCGGAGCTCGTCGGCGCCGGCATCGGAATGCAGCGAACGGCCTTCGTCGCGGGCCGCGGACTCGGCGGCGAGGAGGGCGCGGCCGGGCGTCGTCAGGCCCCATCCGGCGACGAGCCCGAGCCCGCGCGCCTGGTCGACGACCTGGCGGATGAGCGCCATCCGCCGACCGGAGAGCAGAGAGGGGCGCAGCCAGCGGACGAGCTCGGGGAAATCCTCGGCCGTCGTCTCGCCGTCTTCGGGAAGCTGGCCGAGCGCGGCGAACGCGTCGTGGCGGGCCTCGAGGGTGCCCGGCAGCCAGCGGTCCTCGGCACGGATCGCGAGGACGGGAACGTCGATGTGGGTCTTGCCCGGCTCGTCCGCGCCCGGTTCCGGCTGCCACGGCGCGAGTGGCATCTGCCACCACGCTGCGGCGAGTGTCGCGAGGCGCTCGGGCAGCTCCGCGGCGAGCCAGCGGTCCGCGGCGGGAGTCGGGGCCCAGGCGTCGAGGACCTCTTCCTCGCCCACGGTGCTGTCGCCGGGGAAGATGAGGCCCGCGGCGTAGAGGGTCTCGAGGAGCACGACGAGTGGGCCGAGTCCCTCGCCGGTGGCCGCCGCGAGGCGGCGCAACTCGCGGATGCCCACCCCTCCGCCCCGGAGCTGGCCGACGGGGGCGCCGCCGAGGTGCGAGAGCACCCGCTGCGCCGCGTGGTCGAGCTCGATGGCCGCGACACCGCCGCTGCCGTCGCGGCTCGCCTGCGAGACAGTCGTACCCGGCCACTCGGGCTCGGCGAGTACGTCCGCGCCGCCGGCTCCATAGCGCAGCCGGTACAGGGCGCCGGCGCTCGGCCACAGGTGGGCGCTGTCCGCGGAGAGCCTCGCGACGCCGGCGGACACCGCGGCGTCGAGGACCTCGCGGGTGCCCGCGCTGATCCGGACCGAGAACTCCCCGCGCGCCACGGACCCGCGTGCGAGCCGCGCGAGCATGGCCTTTACCCGCTCGTCGCCGTCGAGCGCCGCGGCGACCTCGGCCGGCTTCGGATCGCCCGGCGCAGGGAGAACGATCTGGCCGCGGGCCGGGAAATCGCCGGGCTTCGCCGTCATCCGAATGGCCGAGTCCGGGCCCCACAGGAGGCCTACGCCGCGCAGCCTGTCGACGGCATCGGCGAGGTGTTTCTTCGCGCCGGCCGGACGGCGGCCCTTGTGCGGGAGCGCGGCGTCGATGTCGGCGAGGGCGACAGGCCCGGGAAACGCGCCGGCGGCCTCTGCCGCGAGAAGCGTCGTGGCCGTGGGGAGGTCGAGTCGCGCGGCCTCGCGGGTCGCGGTCTGCGGCAGCGCGAGGCGCGCCGCGAGGACCTCGAAGGTCGAGGGCGGGGGAGCGGTGACGTCGGGGCGGGCCTGCAGCAGGGCGGCGACGGTGGCGTCGTCCGTAGCGGCCAGCCACTCCGAGAGGTCTCCCGCGGAGGCGGCGGAGGCTGCGGAGCTGGATCGGCGTGGCACTTTATCCACAGTAATTGCCTCGGCTCGCTCGTGCCGCCGGGCGAGTAGCGACCCGCGGTGACATCGAGTCCCACCCTGCGGTGACAAGGGGCCGGTTCGGATGACACAATAGACGGCGTGAGCACCGCAAAGAACGTTCTCGACACCACCGCCTGGCCGGACGAGCGCTTCGGCGAGCACCCTGTTACCGAGCTGGTCGCGTACGTGACCGGCGGCCTTTCGCCGTACGGCAACGTGACCTTTCCGGTGGACTACACCGAGTTGGCCTACGTGCACTCGTACACGCACATCAATACCTGGGACCAGTAGCAGCTCTCCGCTCGATCCGAGCGCGCTGAGCGCGGCGTGAGCCGCGCCGCCGCTCGTCGACTCGGTGGTGGTTTTCGGTAGCCCGCCTCCCTTCCATTGGGGGCGGGCTTTCGTGCGTGCGGAGCGGGTGCTGTTCCCGCTGTGTGGGATTGGCAGAATTTACGCCTACCAGATTGTCGATCCACCAACTGACGCTGTGGGTGGATCGACAATCTGGTGGGCGAACGCGGCCGCATGCGAATCGAGAAGTGCTCGAACGCAGCGCATACCCCGAAATGGCCGAACGGCCGGAACGCTGCGAAAGCATTCCGGCCGTCCGGGAGACAGCTCCTGCGCGAGTAGGCGCAGGCGACGGCTGGTCCGAGGGCTAGTTGGTGCCGAAGTAGGTCGCCATGAAGTTGTCGACGGCGTCCTTGTTGTCGAGGTAGTGCGTGTCGACGAGATCCTTGTTGGCCTCGTACTCGGCCTGGATGTCGACGGGGAGCTGGACGCCACGGGCGGCAGCCTCGGCGACGACCTGCGCGACGTACTTCTCGGCGGAGGGCGCCTCCTGCGCGATGTCGGCGGAGCCGGCATCGGCGGCGGGGGCAGCCGGGGCGGCCTGGCCGAAGTCGGCCATGGTGCGCTCCTGTGGGGCGCCCGAGAGGCCGAGCTGAGCGGAGCAGGACGGCCATGCGCCCCAGCCCTGGCCGGCGAGAACGCGCTCGCCGACGATGATCTGCTGCTCACGCGAAGCCTGGTTGGCGGTGGGGGCGAACTCGCCGCCGCCGTAGCCCGACCAGGTGGACGGGGAGAACTGCAGGCCGCCCTGGAAGCCGTTGCCCGTGTCGATGGCCCAGTTGCCACCGGCCTCGCACTGCGCGAGGGAATCCCACTCGGAGATCGGGGCCGCGTTGGCGGCGCCCGGGGAGAAGAGGAAGCCGGCGAGGCCGACAGTGGCACCGGTGAGAGCGACCTTCGCGAAGGTCTTAGCGTGCGAGGAGTTCGTGGCGGCGCGGTGGCGACCGTTGATCGTGCTCATTCTTCGCGGGGTCCTTACGTGTTCGATACGGGGTGGGGCGGGGAGTCCGCGCGCGCCGGTGTTCTCGGCACTGCGGGCGAGCTCGCGCTTCGCGCCGCACCTGGATGTCCAACTCTTGGGGAGTCGACGTCGACAATAACGAATCAACAACGAATCGTCATCATTCTGAAATAAACAGAATCGAGATTTCGTGACGTTTCCGTGACATTTATCGAATCGACCAGGCGTTTCGCGTCCCACTGTGATTCACCGCACTCGGCGTGTCGCGATTCGGCGCCCCAATTGCCCCTCGGGCCACACGCGTAGTCCCTCCGCTGGTCGCGATCCCGGCGCTGCTGAGGCGGCGGGAAGGTGGCCGTCATCCAGTGGCCCCGAAATGGGGGAGAGTGGTGCGCGCGCCGTTCGCGCGGCCGTGGCGAAGGCGGCGCTGCCGGTGGGCGGAGGGCGAACCTCGGCCCCGGGTGGAGGCGGGCGTCGAGGAGGCTAATGCCGCGAGGGCCGCGACGACGCGATCGCGTAGATGATCGCGAGGAGGAAGCCGAGCGGGGCGCAGAGCATCGCCACGAGGTAGATCCACGTGGGGCCCTCGGAGTCGGCGGAGAGGAGCGGGTAGACGATCGCTGCGATGGTGGCGACGACGCCGATCGCGAAGATCGCCATGGCTGTATAGAACAGTCCGCGGCGGCGCGGCTTCTGGCCGGCGCGACCGGCAGGGGCGCCGTCGGCGGCGGAGGGCTCGGGAATCTGCGGCTGCTCTGCGGAACTCACAGGCAGTAACCATAGTCCCGCCCGCGCCTCCGCGACCAGCAGCGAGGCTGGGGAATCCCGTCCGCTCGTTGTACGCTGGATGTTCTTGCGGCCCCGCCGAACTCCGGCGGGGCCGCCTTCGTGGGGCCAGCGGTTCGACAGGAAAGACAGGGAGGAACGTCCATGGCACGGGGAAGAGTCAAGTGGTACGACGCCGACAAGGGCTTCGGCTTTCTCTCCCAGGACGAGGGCGAGGACGTCTACGTTCGCGCCGATGCGCTTGCCGACGGCGTCGAGGCGCTGCACGCCAGGCAGCGCGTCGAGTTTGACATGGTCAGCGGCCGCCGCGGACCCCAGGCGCTGCGCGTTGAGGTCCTCGAGGTCCCCGGCGCGAAGCCCGCGCGCGGCGCCAAGCAGCGCTCGACGCGCAACCCGGATGAGCTACACGGGATGATCGAGGACATGATCACCCTGCTCGATTCCTCCGTGCAGTCCGAGCTCCGTCGCGGTCGCTTCCCGGACCCCAAGGTCTCCTCGCGCGTGGCCGAGGTGCTCCGCGCGGTCGCCAAGGAGCTCGACTGAGGGAGTGCGGCCGGGGCCGCGGCCACCTGTGAGCCTTACGAGCAGGTGTGACGACCGAGCGTCCGATAACCGGATGAGCTGCGCATTCACGCATCCTTAACGAGCGTCCAAATTGATCTCGGGCTCCGGTCTCGGTAACGCCGCTATGCGCCTGGCGCAGCCGCGGGATCGGCGGGGGCCGGCGTCAGCTTGAGCGACCACTCGCCCGAGAGCACGTCCTCGTCGCCGTTCTCCGCGTAGACGGGGACGACGCCGCCGGTGATCACCACGCCGGAGAGCAGCCCCTGCTCGTCCGTCGCTGGGAGCGTGAGCGTCTTCGTCGAATGCGCGGGAACGTCCTCGAGGATCTCGACCTCGTCGTCGGGGGAGCCGCCCTCGGGCGTGCGTAGGACGAGAACGGAGAGATCGACCTTCTCGAGCTCCGGGGGCAGGCCGACAGTGAGGTGCTGCTCGGGGGAGACGTTCCGGGAGAGCTGGACCTCGTCGCCGCCGCCGTCGGTGAGCGTGCGCCACGTGTACGGCTCGGCGCTCTCGCTCCACGAGCTCGTGGCGAATCGGACCTCGGGGATCCGTCCGTACTGCGATTCGCTGCCACGCCATGCGGAGAGCGCGGCGACGATGAGGAGCGCGCAGACGACGAGGATCACGATGGTGAGCGGGCGGACCCGCCGCGCCCGGGGCTTGCTTTGAGACATGCCTCTATCGTGCACGGTCGGTGTCCGTGGGGGTGCCGCGGCCCCGCCGCCGGTCCGCCGCAGCCCTGCCGGTCGCTGGTGTGTTCCGCAAGCCCGCGACGACTCGCGCTACTCCGCCGGCACCTCGGCCGCCGGGCGCCTCGGCCTGTCGCCGCCGATCCACGGGATGAGCGTGCGCCCGCGGCTCGTGAGCGCGGACTGCCCGAACATCAGCGCGGTGAGCCCCGCGAGCACGCCGAAGCCGATGGAGAAGTCCGTGGGCAGGAGCACGCCGAGCGCGCCGCCGAAGACCCACGCGAGCTGCAGCGCCGTCTCGGAGCGGCCGAAGGCGGAGGAGCGGGCGATATCGGGGATATCGGTCTGGATCGAGGCGTCGAGGGCGACCTTTCCGATCGCGCTGGTGAGCGCGGCGACGAGCGAGAGCGCGACTGCCGCGTAGACATTGCCCGCCACGGCGGCGACAACGGTGGCCGCGACCGCGAAGCCCGAGACCGTGAGCGTGATCCGCGCCGGGTGGCCGAGAGTGATCCGCGCGCCGAGGCCGTTGCCCGCGAAGGTGCCGATGCCGGCCGCAGCGCCGGCGGCGCCGAGGATCGCGATCTGCTCCGTGGCTGCCGCGGCCTCGGTGGACTTGGCGACGAAGGCCACGTAGAGGGTCATGAAGCCGGTGAGCATCCGCACCGACGCCTCGGCCCAGAGCCCGGCGACGACATCGCGGCCGAGCGGCCGGGTGAGCACTGTCTTGAGGACGTCGACCCGGGCTCGCGCGGCATTGCGCAGCGGCCGCCGCGTCGGCGCGGGCTTGTCGCCCAGCGGGACCGTGTCCCCGGCGCCTGCGGGCAGCTCGGACGCCGATCCGGAACCGGCACCTCCGCCGTCATCCCCATGATGGAAATAGGCGAGCGAGGCGGTCTCGTCCCCCTCGTGGAACTCGGCGGACGCGGGCAATCCGATGCAGAGGTAGGCGCCGACCAGCGCGACGAGCGCGAGCACCCACAGCACCTGGTGCGAGTCGAACATCCACGCGATGACCGCCGCGACGCCACCCGCGACGAGCGAACCGAAGACGTGCCCGAGGATCGTGAGCCGCGCGTTGGTCCGCACGAGATCGAGCTTCGGCGGCATCAGATACGGCGTACACGACGCCCGCACCACGCCGTACGTCTTCGAAAGCACGAGCATGCCGAGCGCGCACGGGTAGAGCAGCAGCGAATTGAAGTTGAGCGCGAGGATCACCGCGAGGACCGCGCGCAGGGTAAAGGTCATCGACAGCGTGAAGCGCCTGCCGCGGCGCATGCGGTCGAGCGCCGGGCCGATCACGGGGGCGATGAAGGCGAACGGCGCGACCGTCATGAGCAGGTAGAGCGCGACGTTCGTCCGCGACTCGGCGGTCGCGGCGGAGAAGAAGAGCGTGTTGGCGAGCGCCACGGCCAGCATCGCGTCGATCGAGAAATTCGCGACGGTGGTGTAGGCGAGCTGCGCGAGGCCCGAATCGCGCGCGCCGTCGCCGGTGAACAGGCGCAGGGGGAGCCCGGCGGCCCGCTGCAGGGGCCCGCCGCGCTGGCGCGGGCCGACTGTAGATGTAGCGCCGCCGGCGCTTTCCGGGGACGTACGGCCGCGTCCTCGCTGTCGAGGTCGCGACCTGATCACTTGAGGCGAACCTCGTAGGCCCCGGGCCAGAGCTTGCCTGTGACGACGAAGGTATCCGAGTCCGGGACGGCCGCGATGCCGTTGAGCACCGCATTCGGATCGCTCGGGCGGGGCTGACCGATGTCGTGGAGATCCCACGCGGCGTCGACGGCACCCGTCGCCGGGTCGATCCGGACGATCGTGTCCGACATCCACACGTTTGCGTAGATCTTCCCGCCGGCGCACTCGAGCTCGTTGAGCTGGTCGATCGGGCGGCCGTCCTGGGCCACGTCCACCGAACCCGTCGGCGCGAAGGTCTCCGGGTCGCGGAAGGTGATCTTGTTCGAGCCGTCCGACATCGCGAGGCGGTCACCGAGGTTGCACAGGCCCCAGCCCTCGCCCTCGTAGTCGGCGCGGTCGGTCTCCTCGCCCGTGGCGGCATCGCGCTGGTAGGCGACGCCGTCCTTCCACGTGAGCTGCCACAGGGAATTCCCGACGAAGGTCATCCCTTCGCCGAACTGCTCGCGGGGGAGCGAGTCGGTCTTGAATTCGTAGTCGGTGGCGGGCGCGTCGAGCTGCTTCGCCGAGACCCACGAGGTGCCGTATTCGCCGGTCGACTCGTAGAGCCGTCCGTCGTGGAACTCGAGGCCCTGGGTGAACGCTGCGGGGTCGTGGGGGAGGTCGCGGACGACCTCGACCTCGCCGGTGGCCCGCGCCGCGGCGGAACCGGAGCCCAGACCGGCGGCGCTGCCGGAGTTGAGGCTCCCCAGATCGCCCATCGCGGTGGTCGAGATGCTTCCGCCGTCGATGGTGCCCTGGCCGTCCTGCGAGGCGGATGAAGGCGCCCCGGCCCGGTCGCCGCCGCCGTCGCCGCCTTCGCTGCTCCCACATGCCGCCGCCGCGAGGAGGGTCGCGGTGAGGAGCGCAGGCACCGCGGTGGTGGCGAAGCGATGCCGCGCGGGGCGGCGCGCGCCGCGGGCGGCGTTTCGGGGGGACAGCGATGAGCTCATGCCGTCGATAATGCCGCATAGCCCGCCGCCGCGGCGAGGGCACGGGGGATCCGGGCGCCGCGCTTTTCGGGGATCAGGGCACCGGCGGCCATAATGAAGGGCATGACGGATGTGACCGAGCGAAGCGAGGCCGGGAAGGCGCCGGGGCGTGGCGACGAGGGCGGCGCGATCGCCACGGCCCGCGCGGCGGCGATCGAGGTCGCAGGTGCGGAGACGGTCGGCGAGCACGTCCGCGCCGTCGTCGAGGCCGAGAACACCACGACGCACTTCTTCGAATCGATCCTCCCCGGATATCGCGGCTGGCAGTGGGCGTGCGTGCTCTCCGACGCCGGAGACCGCACGACCATCGACGAGATCGCTCTCCTCCCCGGCCCCGACGCGCTCCTCGCCCCCGAGTGGGTGCCGTGGGTCGACCGGCTCCACGCCGGAGACGTGGGCCCCGGCGACCTGCTTCCCGTCGATGAGGTCGACGAGCGCCTCGCCCCCGGCTACGAGCTCGTCGACGACGGCGCCGAGGACCTCGAGGACAACGCCGTTCCGCTGGGGCTAGGCCGCGAGCGTGTCCTTTCCTACGAGGGCCGCGTGCTGACGGCCGAGCGCTGGCAGGAAGGCCCGAACGGCCCGGACTCCGAGACGGCGAAGCTCGCCGAGCATTCGTGCGGGACCTGTGGGTTCCTCGTGTCGATCGCGGGATCGCTCGGCCACGCCTTCGGGGTGTGCGCGAACGAGTTCTCCGCCGACGGCCAGGTCGTGTCTCTCGACTACGGCTGCGGCGCGCATTCCGCCGTGCGCGACGAGCAGTCGGGCCCCGGCGCCCCGGTCGGCTCGCCGGTCGACGACCACGCTCTCGATTTCGATCCCGCCCCGGGGGCCGCTGACGATGCAGAAGGCGGGGCCGTCGAGAGTGACTCCGTAGCCGCCGCGAGCGAGACTGTTGCCGCAGATTCCGATGTCCCAGCCGAGGGCACGGCGGAATAGCTCCTCCGCCGTCATGCATTGGGCTTTCCGAGCGGTGGAGGTAGCCCGCTAGCTCTGGTCGAAGTCGAGGCCCTGCTGGCTTCCGCGCGCGCCGCGGACCACGGCGCGCCGCTGGAGCGCGTATACGGCGGTGCCGAGGACGCCCACGGCGATGCCGGCGAGGCAAAGCGCGACCGTGCGCGACCAGCCGCCGAGCACGAGGAGCACGATTGCGATGACCAGCCATATCGCGGTGCCGAGCGCTAGCGCGGGGCGAGGGTCGAGCACTGCAGCGGGCAGCGGGGGCAGGCGATCGTAGAGGTTCGAGCCTCCGGTCGGTGCCGAGACAGAGCCAAGCGCATCGGCTGCGCCGGCCGCTTCGCCCGCCGCGGCCGCCGGGTCCGCTGCCGGCCCGTCCGCGCGGGGCGTGTCGCCGAATCGGGGGGTGCTGCTCACGCGCACAGAGTACCGTCGGCGCGCTCAGTCGCATATCTTAATTACGGTTGAGAACGGCCCTAAAGGAAGCGAGCCGAATGAGTACGAACGAGACGCCGGCAGGGGAGCGGGCCGAAAAGGCCGAGACCGCGCCGAAGAACGCGCTAGACAAATACTTCTTCATCACCAAGCGCGGTTCGACCCCGGGCAGGGAACTGCGCGGCGGGCTCGTCACGTTCTTCTCGATGGCGTACATCATCCTGCTCAACCCGCTGATCCTCGGCGGCACCCCGGACATCGAGGGCCACACGCTTTCGATCGGGGAGATCGCGGCGGTCACGGCGTTCACCGCGGGAATCATGACCATCGCGTTCGGCTCGATCGCCCGCCTCCCGTTCGCGTTCGCGACCGGTCTGGGCATCAATTCCCTCGTCGCGGTGACCATCGTCAGCGAGGTCACGTGGGCCGAGGCGATGGGGCTCATCGTCATCGAGGGCATCCTCATCCTCATCCTCGCGATCACGGGACTGCGCTCGGCGATATTCAACGCGGTCCCCGCGGACCTCAAGGCCGCGATCACGGTCGGCATCGGCCTCTTCATCGCCATGGTCGGCTTCGTCGACGCCAGCTTCGTGCGGCGTATCCCCGATGCCGCGGGCACCACGGTCCCCGTGGGCCTCGGCATCGACGGCTCGATCGCCTCGTGGCCCACCGCGATCTTCTGCGTGGGCCTCCTGCTCTGCGGCATCCTCGTCGCGCGCGGGGTCCGGGGCGGCATCCTCATCGGCATCATCTCAGCCACGGTCCTCGCCATCATCGTCGAGGCGATCTTCTCCGCGGGCCCGTCGTTCGTCGACGGCAAGCCCGTCGCCACCGGTTGGAACCTCGCGGTCCCCACCGTCCCCGATTCCCTCGGCGCGCTGCCGAACCTCTCGCTCATCGGCCAGGTCGACCTCTTCGGCGCGTTCACCCGCATCGGGCCGCTGCCGGCGATCCTCTTCGTCTTCACGCTGCTGCTCGCGAACTTCTTCGACGCCATGGGCACGTTCACGGGGCTCAGCCGCGAGGCCGGGATCGCCGACGAGAACGGCAATCCGCCGAACATGCGCACCGCGCTCGTCATCGAGGGCGCGGGCGCCGTCGTCGGCGGCCTCACCTCGTCGTCGTCGAACACGGTCTTCCTCGAGTCCGCGACGGGCATCGCCGAGGGCGCCAGGACCGGCCTCGCCAACATCGTCACCGGCGTGCTGTTCCTCCTCGCCATGTTCTTCACCCCGGTGTACAAGGTCGTCCCCGTGGAGGCGGCGGCCCCGGCGCTCATCATCGTCGGCGCGCTGATGATCGGGCAGGTCGCGAACATCGACTTCACGAAGTTCCACATCGCGCTCCCGGCGTTCCTCACGATCGTCGCCATGCCGTTCACCTACTCGATCGCCAACGGCATCGGCGTCGGCTTCGTCGCGTGGGTCGTGCTCGCGCTGTTCACCGGCCGCGCGAAGTCGGTGAACCCGCTGCTGTGGATCGTCTCGGCGCTCTTCGTCGTGTACTTCGCGATCGACCCCATCACCTCGGTCCTCTCGTAACGGGCGGCTACGCTCTCCGCGTGGACGTCATCGACATCGCCGACCCCGCGGACCCGCGGCTCGACCCCTTCCGCTCGCTCAACGTCGCCGACCGCCGCCCGGACAAGGGCGGCAGCGGACTCGTCATCGCCGAGGGGCTCTACGTAGTCGGCCGGATGCTCCTCTCGCGGCTCGGCACGCTAGCGCTGGCCGGGACGGGCGCCAAGCTCGACCGGCTCCGCGCGGACCTCGCCGCGGAGGGCGACGATCTAGACGCGGCCGCGGGCCCCGCGCCGTTCTACCGCGTCTCCAACGCCGTGCTCTCGGAGGTCATCGGCTTCTCCTCCTCGCGGGACGTGCTGTCCGTGGCCCCGCGCCCGGAACCTCTCATGACGGCGGACGTGCTCGGTAACGCGCGGACCCTGCTCGTCCTGGAGGGGGTCAACGATCCGGAGAACATCGGCGCCATCTTCCGCGGGGCTGCGGGCTTCGGCGCAGATGGCGTCCTCCTCGGCGCGTCCACCGCGGACCCCTGGTACCGGCGGACGGTCCGGGTGTCCATGGGGCATGTCATGGCCGTGCCATGGGCGCGGATGGGTGGCTCGCCGACCACGTGGCAGTGGGGGCTTGACGAACTCCACGAGGCGGGATTCGCGACCGTCGCGTTGACCCCCTCGTCCGACGTCACCCTTGCCGAGGCCACGAACCGGCTGGGCCGCGCGGGCGGGGAGGGGAAGCTCGCGCTGCTGGTCGGCGCGGAGGGGCCGGGGCTCACGGAGCACGCGATGCGCGCGGCATCGATGCGCGCGGCGATCCCGATGGCGCCGGGGGTCGACTCGCTCAACGTGGCGACCGCCGCGCAGATCGCGCTGTACGAGCGGATGAGATAGGCGGCCTGGACCGTCCGGTCCGGCCCATTCGGGGCCTCGGCAGTAGGCGCCCCCCGCGCAGGAAGTCGGAGCGAAAGGGCCAAAGGCCTCCGCGGCCGGATGCTATAACAGTGCCTGTGATTCGGAATGTAGCCGACCTAACATTCCGTATGCCGCCCAGCGCCACAGGAGCCTCGCAGTGCGATTTCGTTCCGCCCGCCCCGCCGCGAACCGCTTCGATTCGGCTCTGCGAGCCGCCGCCGTCCTCACCGCGACCCTTGCCATCGTGGCGGCGGGCACGGGGACTTCAACGCACGCCGATGTCGCCAGTACGCCCGCCGGATCGTCCGAGCCGCCGCTCGCTATGGTGACGGACGTGTCTTCGACCGTCGACGCCTTCCGAACCGCAGAAAAGCGCTACTCCGCGAACCGCTACGACGGCAGCGCCGCGCCGGGATCGGTGGCCTTCGTCGACCGCACTGCCGGCTCGCGCCTCGTCATCCTCGCGCCGCACGCCGTCCGCCATTTCCGCGCCGGCCAGCCGAAGGTCCCCGATCTCTACACCGGCGGCATCGCCGAGGTGCTCGGGGAGCGCCTCGGGGCGACGGTCCTCGCGACGGACGGCAAGGTCGCCGACTGGCACGACAACTGGGCCGACCGCGACGACGCATTCTCCCGCACCCTCGACGCGCTTCCTGCGGACTCGGTATTCGCCGACCTCCATGGGATGAGCGACGCGTCCTCCTCGGCGCATATCGAGCTCGGCCTGGGCTCGGCGCCCACCCCGGAGGCGGAGGACCTCGGGCGGCGGATCGTCGGCGTGGCGCCGGACATCATCACGGACCAAGGGCCCTTCAATGCCACCGAGGCATATACGGATGTCGCGCACCTTCAGGGCCGGGGGCGCACCGCGCTGCAGGTGGAGATGTCGCTGAGCGCGCGCGATCCCGACGCGGGCAACCTCGATCGCACGATCGACGCCCTCGCCTCCGGGCTCGGCGGCTACGGCCGCTGAGCCGACGGCCTCTTCGCCCGGCGTATTTCGGCGCGCGGCTCAGCGCTCGCGCCGGCTGCGGTCCTCGAGCCTGCCGATCTGGTCCTTGGTGAGCTTCGCGAGTCGTCCCATGCCGCGCGCGGCGATGCCCCCGGCTTCCTTCGCGCGCGAGGCGGCTGCGCGGGCGGACTCGCGCAGCGGCTGCTCCTTCGCGGCGGCGGCGCGTTCGTAGTCGTCGTGCGCATACGGCGAGCTGGCCGTTTCCTCGGAGGCCCCACCGGCGGCGGAATCGCCCTGCTCCTCGATCTCCGCGTGCCCGGCATCCCCCGACAAGTGCATCGCGGGCCCGGTGGGCGGGTGCGCGGCGCGGACCTCGCGGCGGCCGTCGGTGGCGTAGCCGAGCACGGGAACGTCGAGCCCGTCGGGGCTCAACTCGAAACCGAGCCATTCGGTGTGCGCGGTACTGAGCAGCTCGGCGGGGGAGAAGGGGAGCGCCAGCGGATCGTCGCCTGCATCGTCCTCGAGCGGACGCTCGCCGGACCAGAACGGCAGCTCGAAGCCCGCAGGGATGCCCTCGTCTTCGACGATACGGTTGTTTGCGGCGGAGAACGAGCGCTGCAGCTTGCCCTCGTGCCAGTGCGCGAAGGCGCTCACCTCGCTGTCGGCGTCGAAGGCGAACGCGTAGACGTCGGGCGCGCCGACGAGCGAGATCCACTTCTCGTCGATCTCCGATGGGCGCAGCGCATCGCATTCCGACGTCTGGATCACCGTGAGCCCCGGGAACGCGCCGATATAGATTTCGCCCTCGCCGGCCGAAGCCGAGCGGTTGAGCGGGAACTCGCCGAGCTGGCTGATCGTCGCCGTCGGGTACAGCTTGCTCAGCACCCGCCGCGGGAAGCCCGGGTCCGCCGGCACGCCCGTGGTAAATGCCTGCGCCGGCGATTCCGTCGCCACGTGCCACAGGGTTGTCACGTGGTGGGGCATCGGCGGAACCTTCCGTTCGTGGGGCTGGATGTTCTTACCAGTATGACGGCGAACCTACGAGTTGTCCTTGGGAGAGCGCACTCCCAGGAGCACGTCTTCCCATGAAGGCATCGTCGGGTGCTTCCCCTTCGCCTTGTGCTGGGGTGCATCGCTGCTCGGCGGGTGCATGAGGAACTCGTCGTCGTTCGCGTGCCCGCCGGCCGCGTCGTTGCCTTGGGCCGCGGCGCTGTCCTGAGCGTTCTGCGCGCTGGCGCCCGGGGCGGCATCGCCGAAGTGAGGTGCCGAGTCGCCTCGCCCCGCGCCCTGCTGCCATGCGGCGTCGCCCGCGGCCGGAGCGTGGGTCCGCGGCCCGCGGGGATGGCCCGCGTCGGGGCCGAGCTCGATGGGGCCGCCGAGCGGGCGGCGCGTCGGGTCCGTGGGCACCGAGCCCTGCTGGCCCCGTGGCGCCTGCTGGCCTTGCTGAGCTTGCTGACCCTGTCGGCGCCGCGCATCCATCGCGAACGGGCTGCGGTCGCCGGCCGATGGTTGCGCGGGCGGCACCGCCGGGATGTCCGCGCCGTCCTGTCCGGTCCGTGTCTGCCCCGTAAAGCGCTGCGCCCCGGGCTGTGCAAAGGGCTGCTGATTCTGCGGGGCCTGCTGACGGCCCGGCGGCTGATACGGCTGCTGCGCGCCGGGAAGCGCCGCGGGCCGGATGTTCGGCCCGGCTGCTGGTGCCGGGTTGTCCTGCCGCCCCCAGCGCTGGTCAGCGGCCTGATGTGCAGCCGGCTGCGTCGGCATCGTGTACCCGGTGGCCGTCGTGTACCCGGCATCGGTGTCGAAGGGCTCGTACGGCACAGACGACATCTGACGCCGCAGGGACGGATCGCCGATGGCGAGAGCCTCGTCGTCGAGCGGATGCCCGACCCCGCCATGCGAATCGGGGACGAACTCCCATGCCGCGCTCGCGTCGTCGCTGAGACCCGCGGGCCAAGTCGCCTGGACGACCCAGTTCCCGTTCTTGATCCGCCACGAATCCCACTTGACCAGCTCGGGGGCGACGCCACGCTCCTCGACGGATTCGAGCGTGAGCTTCTCGATGGAGTCGACCGCCGGGCCGTCGGCGAGCATCGGGTGCGCCTTGCGTGCGCGCTCGGCGCGGTCGCCCCGCTCCTGGAGGATGGGATACGCGAAGGCCTCTACACGCGTATAGGGCATGCCGGTGAGCTCGCAGATCTCGTCGATCGAGGCGCCGGCGCGCACGCGATTCTGAATCTCCTTCGGGCGCAGCGGGGTGCGCGGTACCGAGGGCTCGCCGTTCTTCGCGGACGCTTTGTCCCCGGTCATCCCGCCGGTCCGGCTATCCGTGTCTCCGGCCTTCTGAGGCGCGGAGGAAGAATCGGAATCGGCACCTGCGGCGTCATCCCAAGGGGTGGCGAGGGAGGTGAGCGAAGGAGTCGCAGTGGTGGAGGAGGACGAATCCGCGTCGGAGGCCGAGTCGGAACCGGAAGCGGCGGAATCCTTCTCGTCGCTGGCGGCGTCCTTGTCGTTCACAGTGTCGTTGGCGGCGTCCTTGTCGTTCACAGCGTCCTTGGCGCCTTCGGCGTCGGCGTCTTCGGAGTTCGTGGATGAGGTCTCGCCGAACTCACCCTTCGCGGCGGAGCGCAGCGTTTCGTCGAGGGGGAGTTCGAGGCGCTCGCCGGAACCGGCGATCTCGCACTCCACGACCTTGGAGTCGTTGTCGACCCCGACGATCGTGATCTTTCGCATTCGCTCCTCCTGACGGTTCGATGCGTGCGGCGCACCGCGACGGCCGAAACCGCGCGGCGCGCCGCTGGCTTTCGCCCATGGTAGGGCAGGGGTTCGCCGAAAACGCGTCGAACGGTGCGAGTGTGGCAAATCCGCGCCGTTCGATCGTGTTCGGTGGTATCGGTCCTGGGCCGTCCCGGCCCATCGCGGGCAGTCCCGTGCCGGGCCGCGTATGTCCGCGCCGGGCCATGCTCTTCGGTTCTACTTCGAGAGGTTCTCCACGACGAAGTCGATGGAGGAGGTGAGCTTCGAGATGTCCTCGGGCTCGATCGCCGGGAACATGCCGATCCGCAGCTGGTTGCGGCCGAGTTTGCGGTATGGCTCGGTGTCGACGATCCCGTTGGCACGAAGCGTTTTCGCGACCGCGGCGGCATCGACGGAATCGTCGAAATCGATCGTGCCCACGACCTGCGAGCGCAGCGCGGAGTCCTGCACGAACGGGGTCGCGAAAGAGCTCTTCTCGGCCCAATCGTAGAGGCGCTTCGAGGAGTCCGCGGTGCGCGAGACGCACCAGTCGAGACCGCCCTGGGCGAGCATCCACTCGACCTGGTCCGCCATGAGCAGCAGCGTGGCGATCGCCGGCGTGTTGTACGTCTGGTTCTTCCGCGAGTTCTCCACGGCCGTGGGCAGCGAGAGGAAATCGGGCACGTAGCGGTCTGTCGCGGCGATCTCGTCGACGCGCTCGAGCGCGGCCGGGCTCATGATGGCGAACCACAGGCCACCGTCGGCGGCGAAGCACTTCTGCGGCGCGAAGTAATAGACGTCCGTGTCGGCGATGTCGACGGGGAGGCCACCGGCACCGGAGGTCGCATCGATCGCGATGAGCGAGCCATCGGAGCCCGCAGGGCGGCGGATCGGGACCGCGACGCCGGTCGACGTCTCGTTCTGCGCCCAGCCGATGAGGTCGACGGACGGGTCCGAGGTCGGCTCGGGCGCCGAACCCGGCTCCTCCGAGATGACGATGGGCTCGGCGAGGAACGGCGCCTTCTGCGTGACCTTGGCGAACTTCGAGGAGAACTCGCCGTAGGTGAGGTGCAGCGACTTCTCGCGCACCAGTCCGAATGCCGCGGCATCCCAGAACGCGGTGGTTCCGCCGTTGCCGAGGAGGACCTCGTAGCCCTCGGGCAGCGAGAAGAGCTGCGAGAGCCCCTCGCGGACGCGGCCGACCGTGTCCTTAACCGGAGCCTGGCGATGGCTGGTGCCGAAGATCGCGGCGCCGCTCGTGACCAGCGACTGGAGCTGCTCGGGGCGGACCTTCGACGGCCCACAGCCGAAGCGGCCGTCGCCGGGGAGGAGGTCCGCGGGAATGGTGAGGTTTTCGCTCATGGAGAGGGCGACCTTTCTTGGCTGGCTGTCTCTGACGGTCGTGTCGTGCGGTTGTCTTCGGCTCGTGCTGTGCGGCCATTCCGGCCGGTCGGTCGAATTCGCGTCCGCCGCGAGGCTGGACCACGTGGTGGAACTGCTTGGCGGAATCTCTTGGTGGATTCGCCTGGCGGATCCACCCGGCGAGGCCAGGCGGCTTCCGGAATTCGACCAGCGCTGGGCAGGCGCAGGAGCCCAGTCTATAAAACGCCCGCGGCCATGCCTCCAGTCCACCGCACGCGAGGGGTGCGCGGGCGCCGGGCGCGCTGCCCGAGCCCCGCTACCGTGGACGCATGGCGACGACCCCTTCCGCAGTCCCCGACGATTTCCGCGGGCTCCGCGAAACCTACGGGCACAACCGACTCCTCGACCCCGCCGACCTCGGGGAGGGGTGGTGGTCACTGCTGTCTGCGTGGATCGCCGATGCCGCGACGGCGGGTGCCAGGGAACCGAACGCCATGGTGTTGGCGACGTCCGCCGTCATATACGGGGGAGAGGAAAGACGAGCCGGGGGAGAGAGGCAGGCAGGCGGGGGCGCGCCGATCGCCTACGCGCGGCCGAGTACGCGGACGGTGCTGTGCAAGGGGATCACGCCCGGTGGGGTGCGTTTCTTTACGACGCGAACGTCTCGCAAGGGGCGACAGCTCGCGGCGAATCCGTTTGCGTCGGCGACGTTTCCGCTGCTGGAGAGGGAGCGTCAGGTGCATGTGGAGGGCGCGGTCGTCGAGCTGCCCGATGCCGAGAGCCGCGCGTACTGGGCGACACGCGGGCGGGCATCGCAGCTCGCCGCGTGGGCGTCCTCGCAGTCCGAGCCGGTCGCGAATGCCGAGGCCCTCGGGGAGCTCTACGCCTCGGCCGAGGCCCGTTTTCCTGACGGCGGAGGTGCCGAGAATTCCCCCGACTCCGAGGACGCAGGTGTTCCCATGCCTCCCTACTGGGGCGGCTACGAGCTGCGTCCCGATCGCGTCGAGTTCTGGCAGGGCGGCGCCGGTCGGTTCCACGACCGGCTGGTGGCCGAGATGTCGCCGGCGGCCGGCGGCGAGTGGGAAGTGCGGCGGCTGCAGCCGTAACGGTCGTGGAGGGGCTCGGCGGGCTCGGCGGCTCGCAGCTGGAGTGGGCAGCTGCAGCCGTAGGGGTGGCGGGCTGCACGGTGGGCTTGAAGGCGGTCGGCGGGCCCGGAGGGGCGCGGCTAGCAGGGGGAGCATGGCGGCCTCTCGGCAGGCGGCGCTCGGGTAATCGGCGGGTAACCGGACGTCTCGGGCTCGCATCTTCGGGCACCGTCCTGGCGTGCACGGATTCCACGGACTGCAGAAGGATTCGTCAGGCGCCGGATCTGTACTCGCTGGTAGGGACCCGGCGCCGAGCGCGGGCGATGCCCATGCGCCCTCCGGGGGCGGGGACCGAATGCCGGTGTGCGGGGTGACGGGCTAGAGTGGACCCCACTGGGATTGAAGAGGTTTAAGGTCGCGCTTTTCGCAGACAAAGCGGAGAACTCGCGCGGCACGCCCACGTGTGTCCGCCGGATCGGCGGGCGCAAGTGCACTACGAACCGAGCTTGAGAGGTAGACGCATGCCCGCAGATGCGAACGGAACGGCCACCCTTTCCACACCGAACGGCGACCTTGGTCTGGACGTGGTCGAGGCCACCGCCGGCAGCTCGGGCCTGCAGCTCGGCAAGCTCCTGGGCAGCACGGGGTACACGACGCTCGACGTGGGCTTCGTCAACACCTCGGCGTGCCAGTCGGCCATCACCTTCATCGACGGTGGGAAGGGCGTCCTCCGCCATCGCGGCTACCCGATCTCCGAGCTCGCGGAGAAGTCCTCGTTCCTCGAGACCGCGTACATCCTCATCTACGGCGAGGACCCCACGGCCGAGCAGCTCGATGCGTTCAACAAGAAGGTACTTGCGGAGGTCGAGCTTCCCGAGATCATCTCGCCCGTCCTCGGCGCCTTCCCGGCGGAGACGCACCCCATGCCGGTGCTCTCCGCCGGTGTTTCTCTCTTCGGCACCATCGGCGGCGATATCGACATCAACGATCCCGCCCAGGTCGATCTCGCCTCGGCGCGGCTCCTCGGCCGCACGCCGACCCTCGCCGCCGCGATCCACCGTCGCCGCCAGGGCCTTGAGCCCATCGCGCCGGACCCCTCGCTCGGCTACGTCGCAAACTTCCTGCGGATGACCTTCGGCGAGGACTACGAGATCACCGATCGCGCCGTCCGGGCGCTCGACATGCTCTTCATCCTCCACGCCGATCACGAGCAGAACTGCTCGACCTCGACGGTCCGCATGGTCGGTTCCTCGAACGCGCCGCTGTACTCGTCGATCGTCGGCGGCATCAACGCCCTCTACGGCCCGCTCCACGGCGGCGCCAACCAGGCCGTTCTCGAGATGCTCGAGCACATCCACTCCGAAGAGGGCGGCGACGCCACGGCGTACATGGACAAGGTCAAGAACAAGGTCGACGGCGCCAAGCTCATGGGCTTCGGGCACCGCGTCTACAAGTCCTACGATCCGCGCGCCGCGATGGCGAAGAAGTTCGTCACCGACGTTCTCGCCGATGCCAACGATCCGCTCCTCGAGATCGCGCAAAAGCTCGAGGAGACCGCGCTGGCGGACGACTACTTCGTCGAGCGCAAGCTCTACCCGAACGTCGATTTCTACACCGGCCTCATCTACCGAGCCATGGGATTCCCCACGGAGATGTTCACCGTTCTCTTCGCGCTCGGCCGCATGCCCGGCTGGATCGCGCACTGGCGTGAGCAGCACGACGACCCGGCCACGAAGATCAACCGTCCGCGTCAGGTCTACACGGGCGCAACGGAAAAGACCTTCGTTCCTGTCTCCGAGCGCTAGCGCGAGCGTTAGTATC
This sequence comes from Dietzia sp., assembly GCF_036741115.1. Taxonomy (NCBI): domain Bacteria; kingdom Bacillati; phylum Actinomycetota; class Actinomycetes; order Mycobacteriales; family Dietziaceae; genus Dietzia; species Dietzia sp. The sequence continues at coordinate 37,554 of NZ_DAINST010000005.1, read as the reverse complement.
GTCGAAGGGGTATGTAGTACCGTCGGCACCCGGCAGAGGCCCGGGCGCCCACAGGCCCCGCGGTAGATGCCGTGCTCGACCGACAACCGGATCGAGTCAATCGAATATCGTCAGGGGACATAGAGCCATGACTCGCGAAAAGCCAGAGATCGAACCGTCCGAGGGCCCGGCGCCCACGGAGCTCGCCATCGAGGACATCATCGTCGGGGATGGAGCGGAGGCCGTCGTCGGCGGGAACGTCACCGTCCACTACGTCGGGGTCGATTTCGAGAGCGGCGAGCAGTTCGACTCGTCCTGGGACCGCGGGGAGTCCATTTCGTTCCCCCTCAACGGTCTCATCCAGGGCTGGCAGGAAGGCATCCCCGGGATGCGGGTCGGTGGGCGCCGTAAGCTCACGATCCCCCCGGAGAAGGCGTACGGCACGTCGCCGGCGCTGCACCCGCTCGGCGGGCGCACCCTCGTCTTCGTTATCGACCTGCTCGACGCATAGGCGTCAGCGCAGCGTCGCTGCGGGCGGTGGACCTTCGGGTCTGCCGCCCACTTTTGCATTTTCCGCCTTTGACGGCGGACGTCCCTGTTCCCGCGGCCGATCCAGTTTCGCCCTCGACCTCGGCCATCCAGGTTCCGATTCCGACTTCGGCCTGCCCGGTTCCGCTGTATGCAGGATGTCGGACGATTCCTTCGTATCGAACTGGGGCCCGCCAGTCCCTTCTATCCCTTGCATAGCGTTCCTCGAAGTCGACGGGCGCGGGCTTATTCTTCTGCACGGGGAAACGTCCCATTGCTCGGGTTCATAAGGGTGTGCAAAGGGACGTTTCCCCGTGCAGAGGGCGGAACCGCGCCGGTGAGTCGCCCCGAGCGCCCCAGCAGTCCCGCACGTCGCCTGCTTCGGGGCCGGCGGGAGGTGTGCACGAGTTTCCGCGTGTTTGCACGAGGTTAGGAGGTCGTGCACACGTGCGGAACGTTCTGCAAACCTCGCGGGCGCGGGCGATGTTGAGGCGCTGCCGATGCAGCGCTCGGCCGGCGTCGGACTCATGGTGGCCGCCGATGGCGGACCAGCGAGGGCAGCTAGCGCCCGGCCGGCGGCGCCCACCTCACTACTCAAGCGCCTCCCACGAGCCGCGGACCAGCGAGAACAACACATCGAGGTCGACGTCCTCGGGCTTGTTGATCCACACGCAGCCGGCGCCCACCTTGTGCTTCCCCAACGCCTCGAGCTTCTCCGCCGCGCCAAGTGCCCCCTGCAGTCCGTACAGCGCGAGGTTCGCCTTGCGCGGGCTGAATCCCACGCGGAACCAATCGCCCTCACGCCCGGTATGCGAGGTGTAGTGCGATTCGCCGTAGCCGACCATCGACGGTCCCCACATCACCGGCTTCTCGCCGGTGGCGCGGCCGAAGAGCTCGAGCAGGATCCGGCCGTGCTCGCGCCGCCGCGGCCATTCGAGCGAGTCGATCCATTCGGCCGGGTCGACATCAGTGGGCGCCGTCTTGATATCCGCTGCCTTCTTCCCGGTGTGGCCCTTGGTCACGCGAGCGCCAGCAGCGGGAAGAGAAGGAACTTCGCCGCCGAGGCCCATGCTGTTCTCCGCAAGGCGGTGGTGGAGGCGATCGAGGGCACGCGGGCCGACCCCATGAAGCGCGGCGAGCGATGCGTAGTCCACGCCGTCGAGGGACTCGAGATCGGGATAACCGGCCGCGCGAAGTGCCCCCCGCGCGGGGTTGCCCATGCCGGCGAAGTCATCGAAAGAGGTGCCCACGCCCGTTGCTGCCTACTGCGAGTCGATCTCGCCCCGCAGCACGGGGCCGAGCGCGTCGAGCACGTCCGGGTCTTCGATGGTCGAGGGCACGGTCGGGGACTGTCCGTCGGCGATCTGCCGCATTGTCTTGCGGAGGATCTTGCCCGAGCGGGTCTTTGGCAGGCCCTGCACCACGTGGGTTTCGCGGAAGGAGGCGACGGCGCCGATGTGCTCGCGGACCAGCTCGGCGAGCTCCCGCCGCAGCACCTCGGGGTCGGAGACCACGCCGGACTTGAGGATCACGTAGCCCACGGGGAGCTGGCCCTTGAGCTCGTCCTTGACCCCGATCACCGCGACCTCGGCGACGGCCTCGTGCTTCCCGATCGCCGCCTCGATCGATCCGGTCGAGAGCCGGTGCCCGGCGACGTTGATGACGTCGTCCGTCCTGCCCATCACGAAGACGTAGCCTTCGGAGTCGATGTATCCGCCGTCGCCGGTGGCGTAGAAGCCGGGGAAGGTCTCCATGTACGAGGAGACGAAGCGCTCTTCGTCGTTCCACAGGCCGAGCATGTTGCCGGGGGCCATGGGGAGGCGCACGGCGAGATTCCCCTCGACCCCGGGCTCCACCTCGTTCCCCTCGGCATCGAGGACCACGAGGTCCGAGCCAGGAACGGGAACGGTGGGCGAGCCGAGCTTGATCGGCATCGGCGCGAGCCCGCGGAGGTTCGAGGCCAGCGGCCAGCCGGTCTCGGTCTGCCACCAGTTGTCCACGACCGGAACCCCGAGCGTGTCCCTGGCCCAGGTCTGGGTCTCCGGGTCGAGTCGCTCGCCGGCGGAGAAAAGGGTCTCGAGTGAGCCGAGATCGTACTTCCCGACCTCCTCGCCGTTCGGGTCCATGCGGCGGATCGCGCGGATCGCGGTCGGTGCGGTAAACAGGGCGCGCACACCGTGCTCGGCGGCGACCCGCCAGAACGCGCCGGCATCAGGGGTGCCCACCGGCTTGCCCTCGTAGAGCACCGACGTAGCACCGACGAGCAGCGGGGCGTAGACGATGTACGAATGGCCGACCACCCAGCCGACGTCCGAGGCCGTCCACCACACGTCGCCCGGGCGGATGCCGTAGACGTTCCACATCGACCACGTGAGCGCCACGGCATGGCCGCCGTTGTCGCGGACCACGCCCTTGGGCAGGCCCGTCGTGCCGGAGGTGTAGAGGATGTAGAGCGGATCGTTCGCGCCGATCTCGGCGGGAACCGCACGCTCGGCGCCGTCGACGAAATCCGCCCAGCGGACCCACGCCACCTCGCCGGCGGCGGCACCCGAAGGCAGCTCGGGCGTGCCGATCTCGGGCCGTTCGAGGACGACCACGGTGCGTGGGGAATGCTTCGAGAGCTCGAGCGCTTTGGAGAGGATCGGCTGGTAGGGGACCGTTCGGCTCGGCTCGATCCCGCCGTCGGCGGAGAGGATGACGTCGGGCCGCGCATCGTCGATGCGAATCGCGAGCTCGGGCGCCGCGAAGCCACCGAAGACCACCGAATGCACGGCGCCGATCCGCGCGCACGCGAGCATCGCGACGATGGCCTCGGGGACCATCGGCATGTAGATCACCACGCGTTCGCCCTGCCTGACGCCGTCGGCCTGGAGCGCCCCGGCGAGCGTGGCGACCTCGTCGAGGAGCTCGGCGTAGGAAACGGTCCGCTTGGTGCCGGTGACGGGTGAATCGTAGATCACGGCGGCCTGCTCGCCGCGCCCGTTCTCCACGTGCCGGTCGAGCGCGTTGTACGAGGTGTTGAGCGTGCCGTCGGGGAACCACCTGTTGTGCGGCGACCGACTCACGTCGACCGCGGAGGTGGGCGCAGAGATCCAGTCGACGAGGCGCGCGGCCTCGAGCCAGAAGCCGTCCCTGTCGGTGACGGACCTCTGGAAAGCGTCGTCGTACGGCGCTCGCTCCTCGGCAGTGTGGGATACCTGGTCGCGTTCGGTGCTCATCGTTCTCCTCGAGAATTCTCCGCCCACTCCTCGACTGAGAGGCGGGTCACATTCCGCTCGCGTTCGACAATAGTCGACCTGCCGACCGGCTATTCGAGCATGCGGTAGCGGCGCAGCCGGTCGGAGACACGGATGGCCTGCGGGGTGATCCGCGCGTAGCGGAGCCCGTCGGCGATGGCGTCGGCGAGACGATGGCAGAACTCGACGGGCTCGTCGGCGGCATCGGGCTTCTCGGGGACGATCACGTCGGCGATCCCGTGGTGGAGCAGCTCGGTCGATGAGACATGCTGCGAGCGCGCCATCTCGGCCGCGTGCTCGGTGTGTCGGTGCACGATCGCGCTGGCCCCCTCGGGCGGTAGCGGCGAGAGCCAGCCGTTCTGCGCGCAGATCACGCGATCGGCGGGCAGCAGGGCGAGCGCGCCGCCTCCGGTTCCCTGGCCGAGGATCACGGAGATCGTCGGGGAGGGGAGCGAGACGAGGTCGGCGAGGCTGCGGGCGATCTCCCCGGCGAGCCCGCCCTCCTCGGCGTCCTTCGACAGGTCCGCGCCGCGCGTATCGATGAGCAGCACGAGCGGGACGCCGAGCTCCCGCGACAGTCGCATTCCGCGCCGCGCCGTGCGCAGTGTCGACGGGCCCATGGGCTGATCGCGTTCGATCTGCCGGTCCTGCCCCACGATGACGGCAGCCTGTCCGCGGATTCGCGCGAGGCACAGCGACAGCGGCCCCGAATCCTCGCCCTGCCCGGTGCCGGAGAGCGGAACCATGTCGGAGACGGCCGTGGAGAGGAACGTTCGCGTCCCCGGACGGTCGGCCCGACGCGTCGCTACGACGGAGCGCCACGCATCGGCGGCCTCTTCGCTGATCGCCGCCTGGGGTCCGGTGTCGGATGCGTCCTGCTCCCTGGGAGTGACGGCGTGGGGCGCCTCCTCGTCTGGCGTCGGCGGATCCATGCACAGGACTCGGAGGGCGCGGTGCGTGCGATCCCGTGCCTTGTCCGGTCGTACGACCCCGTCGATGACTCCCTTGGCGGCGAGGTTCTCCGAGCGTTGCACGCCCTCGGGGAACGCCTCGCCGTAGAGCGCCTCATAGACCCGCGGGCCAAGGAAGCCGACGAGTGCGCCCGGCTCGGCGACGGTGACGTGCCCGAGCGACGCCCACGACGCGAAGACGCCGCCGGTCGTGGGGTGGCGGAGGTAGACGAGATAGGGGAGTCCGGCGGCCTTGTGCGCGGCGACGGCTGCGGCGATCTTGACCATCTGCACGAACGCGACTGTGCCCTCCTGCATCCGCGTGCCGCCCGAGGTCGGGGCGGCGAGGATGGGTAGGCGCTCGGCGGTCGCGCGTTGCACGGCCTCGGTAACCCGGCTCGCCGAGGCGACGCCGATCGAGCCCGCGAGGAACGCGAACTCGCCGACGATCACGCACACCCTGCGGCCGTGGACCGTGCCACTACCGGTGATCACCGACTCGTCGACGCCGGACTTCTCCTTGGCGGCGGCGAGTTCCTCCTGGTAGCCGGGGATCTCGTGGGTCCAAGCGGGCGGGATCGCCGGGGAGTCCCACGAGTCGAAGCTGCCCGGGTCGAGGACGAGATCGAGGAGTTCTATCGCAGAGAGTCGCGGCGTGGATCGGGCCATGGATCGATCGTAGCCATTCCCACGCCGCCGGAAGGAGGCTATGCAGCCTCTACCGGCCGGTAAGGTCGGGAGCGTTGACTGGAGAACCGGAAACGAGGGAATAGATGCTGGAAGTCCGCCGCGAAGGCAAGGTCGCCGTTATCGCCATCGACCGTCACGAGAAGCGTAACTCGATCAATGCCGATGTGAGTCGCGCCCTGCGCGAGGCGTTCGAGGCGCAGGTCGAGACGCTCGAGACCGACGATCCCGTACGTGTCATCATGTTCACCGGCAACGGTTCCGCCTTCTCCGCGGGCGCGGACCTCGGCGGAGGCGTGTACTCCGAGGAGTTTGGGAAGGAGCACGAGAAGTTCCTCCGCACCGTCGAGAGCATCCCGATTCCCGTGGTCGCCGCGATCAACGGCCCGGCCGTCGGCGCCGGTGTGCAGATGGCGCTCGCCGCGGACCTGCGGGTCATGGACCCGAACGCCTTCCTCGCCGTGCCCGTGGTCAAGGTCGGCCTCGCCCTGGACTGGTGGACCGTCCACCGCGCCTCCGCGGTGGTCGGCGGCGGGCACGCCCGCACGATGCTGTTCTCCGCGCGGCCTGTCGACGCCGCGTTCTGCGAGCGCGTCGGCTTCGCCAACTCCCTCGGCGATGCCGAGGAGGCGCTCCTGTTCTGCACGGAGCTCGCCGAGTTCGCCCCGCTGTCGCTTCGCCATATCAAGGCCGTGATCAACTCGGACCTCGCCGTCGCCGAGCACGATCCCAAGATGGAAGAGCTGCAGCGTCTCGCGTGGCATTCGGACGATGCGAAGGAGTTCCGCCGGGCCCGCGAGGAGAACCGCAACCCCGAGTTCCGCGGCGAGTAGCGGGTCGCCGGCGCGAGAGTCCGACAGGACCTCGTTCGGTCAATAATCGACGGCGCCTTCCCTTCTCTAAGGGCGGGCGCCGTTGTCGTTTCGGATTCGACGACTGCTGCGGGTCGACACGAAAAGGCGGCGGCGACTTCTCAACAAATGTTGACACTTAGAAGTTCCGCGCCACGCCGAGCGGATCGCAAATGTGGTCGACAGCTGCGAAAAGCGCCCCATTTTCGATGAAGAGTGGGCCTACATTTCCCTCTTCGGGTGATGTGTGCCACACTTTGTGGCAATTCATTTATCCAGGCACGATCCCGCCGCGAATCTTGCGGCGGGACCGTACGACGACGAAGGGAGGGCGTCCGTGTCGACTGCAGCAGAATCCAACGCGGATCCTCACGCAGGGGAACCGGCGGCGACCCCGCTCGATCCCCACCGCGAACTCACGGCAGCCGAATTCCACGCAGCGCGCGACAGCGAGGAATTCCATGAGCTCAAGCGCCGATTCCGCGCGTTCGTATTCCCCATGACCATCGCGTTCCTGGTCTGGTACTTCCTCTACGTTCTGCTCGCCGTCTACGCCACGGACTTCATGTCCCAGAAGCTCTTCGGAGAGATCAACGTCGGCCTCGTCTTCGGCATCCTGCAGTTCGTCACCACCTTCGGGATCACCGCCCTCTACATCCGTTTCGCCGGACGTGAGATCGACCCGCGCGCGGAGTCCCTCCGCACCGCCATGGAGAACGGAGACTTCCGATGAGCGACTACGTCCTCGACATCCACGAGCTCGTGCCAGGCGAGGCGGTCGGCTCGACCACGCTCAACATGGTGGTCTTCGGCATCTTCATCGTCTTCACCATGGGCATCGTCATCCGCGCCTCGCGGACCACGAAGTCGGCGTCCGATTTCTACACCGCGTCGGGCGGCTTCTCCGGAACGCAGAACGGCTTCGCCATCGCCGGCGACTACCTCTCGGCGGCGTCCTTCCTCGGCATCGCCGGCGCGATCGCCGTGCAGGGCTACGACGGCTTCCTCTACTCGATCGGCTTCCTCGTCGCGTGGCTCGTGGCCCTCCTGCTCGTCGCCGAGCTCATGCGTAACACCGGCCGGTTCACCATGGCCGACGTCCTCTCGTTCCGCCTCAAGCAGCGGCCGGTCCGCATGGCTGCGGCGCTCGCGACTCTCGCCGTCTGCCTCTTCTACCTCATCGCGCAGATGGCCGGCGCCGGCGGACTCGTCGCCCTCCTCCTCAATGTCGAGGGCAAGACGGGCCAGTCGATCGTCGTCGCGGTCGTCGGCGTGCTCATGATCCTCTACGTGCTCATCGGTGGCATGAAGGGCACGACCTACGTGCAGATGATCAAGGCCGTCCTCCTCGTCGGCGGCGTGCTCATCATGTGCGTGCTCGTGCTCATCGCAGTGCGCGGAAACTTCTCCGAGCTGCTCTCCGCCGCGATCGACCGCTCCGGCGAGCCACTCACCACGCCGGGCCTCAAGTACGGCGCCACCGATACGAGCAAGCTCGACTTCGTCTCCCTCGGCATCGCTCTGGTCTTCGGCACCGCCGGACTGCCGCACGTGCTCATGCGCTTCTACACCGTGCCCACCGCGAAGGAGGCCCGCCGCTCGGTCACGTGGGCCATCGTGCTCATCGGCGCGTTCTACCTCTTCACGCTCGTGCTCGGCTTCGGTGCCGCGGCGATGGTGGGGTCCGACGTCATCAAGGCGGCGCCCGGCGGCGTCAACTCGGCCGCGCCGCTGCTCGCCTATGCGCTCGGTGGCGAGATCTTCATGGGCATCATCTCGGCGGTCGCCTTCGCCACGATCCTCGCGGTCGTCGCGGGCCTCGCGATCTCGGCCTCGGCCTCGCTGGCGCACGACATCTACAACGGCGTCATCAAGCACGGTCAGGCGAGCGAGGATCAGCAGCTCCGCGTATCCCGGATCACGGTCGTGGTCATCGGCATCGTCGCCATCGTCCTCGGTATCGGCGCGATGGGACAGAACATCGCGTTCCTCGTGGCGCTGGCCTTCGCGGTCGCGGCGTCGGCGAACCTGCCGACCATCATCTACTCGCTGTTCTGGCGCCGGTTCAACACGCGCGGGGCGCTGTTCTCCATCTACGGTGGTCTCATCTCCACGCTCGTGCTCATCTTCTTCTCCCCGGCGGTCTCCGGCTCGGAGACGTCGATGGTCACCGGCGCGGACTGGGCGATCTTCCCGCTGTCCAACCCGGGCATCATCTCCATCCCGTTCGGCTTCCTCATGGGAATCATCGGCACGTACCTCGGCACGTCCGACGAGTTCCCGGACAAGGAGGCGGAGATGGAAGTCCGCTCGATGACGGGCGTGGGGGTCGAGAAGGCCGTCTCGCACTAGCGGGAGATCCGCCGGGGGAACCCGGAGGCCCGCCGTCATGGGTGATGGGGCCGGTAGCCTCGGGGCGCCGGCCCCATTTCCCATTTATGACGGCGGAGGTCCGCGCCAGCTGTGCGGGCGCGCCCGCCGCGAGCGGTGGGCAGGGGCGTACACGCGCAAGGGATAGGACGAGAAACGATGGACAGCACTGCAGCCGCTCGGGAATTCGATGTGATCGTCTTCGGGGCCACCGGCTTCGTCGGCGCGCTCACCGCCGCCTACCTCGCCGAGAATGCCCCGGCGGGCACGAAGATCGCCCTGGCCGGGCGCAACGGGGCCAAGCTCGAGGCGGCGCGCGCGGAGCTCCCCGCGGCCGCGCGGGAGTGGCCGCTCGTGCTCGCCGACGCCGACGACGAGGCGCAGCTTTCCGCGATGGCCCGCCGCGCCCGCGTCGTGTGCACCACCGTCGGCCCGTACCTGCGCTACGGCCGCGCGCTGGCCACCGCGTGCGCCGCGGAGGGCACGGACTACGTGGATCTGACCGGGGAGGTGCCGTTCGTCCACTGGTCCATCGAGGCGAATGCGGAGGCGGCGAAGGCCTCCGGCGCGCGAATCGTCCACTCGTGCGGCTTCGACTCAGTGCCCAGCGAGCTCGGCGCGTATCTCGTGCACCGGGAGGTCGAGAAGGCCGGCGCGGGGTCGATGGGGGCGACCACCATGGTCGTGCGTTCGATGCGCGGGGGAGCGTCCGGCGGCACGATCGATTCGATGCGGGTCGTGGCCGAGGAGGCCTCCGATCCCGCGACGCGTCGGATTCTCGGCAACCCGCAGGCGCTGTCGTTCGACCCGGGCTCCGATGTGCCGCGGCCGACCGCGAAGCAGCCGGGCGACATGTCGACGCTCGCCGCTTCGTCCGTCGATCCGAGCCTGAGCGGGCGGCTCGCCCCGTTCTTCATGTCCAGCTACAACACGCGTGTGGTGCGGCGCTCGAGCTACCTGCTCGGCAACGCGTATGGGCCCGATTTCCGCTACGGCGAGGCGATGGCAGTGGGCTCGAACCCGGTCTTGTCTCGCGTTGTTGCGGCGGGCGTGGCCGGCGGGACGATCGCGGCGTTCGGGATCATGGCGGTGCAGCCTCTGCGTCCGATCGTCGACCGTCTCCTGCCTAAGCCGGGTTCGGGGCCGAGCGAGGAGGCGCGGGACAACGGGCACTTTACGACCGAGACTTTTACCCGGACCTCGACCGGGCGGCGCTTCTCGGCGCGGATCCATGCGGAGGGCGATCCGGGGTACAAGGCGACGGCTGTGATGCTGGGCGAGAGCGCGCTCGCGCTGGCCCTCGATCGCGAGCGACTGCCCGAGCGCGCCGGGGTGCTCACTGCTTCAACTGCGATGGGCGACGTGCTCGTCGACCGGCTGCGTGCTGCGGACTTCGAGATCGAGGTCCGCGAGCTGGGATAGCGGGGTTGCGCCTCGCCGTATGACTCGACCCCGCCGGAGCTTGTTGCGGCGGGGTCGAGTCGTTGTGATGGTGCCCCCGACAGGATTCGAACCTGTGACACCTTCTTTAGGAGAGAAGTGCTCTATCCCCTGAGCTACGAGGGCGCAGGCGTCGGTTGTCGCCCGTCGGCCACTATATAGCCCCACATCCGCGACATGCACGCCGGACGAGGGCCGCTCAACGGGGCGGAAAGGTAACAGGACCGACGCCGGCCCCTACATACCCCGCGCCTCCATTGTTGATGCCGTACATGTCGGGCGAATTGTCAGGCGGTTTCGAGCGCCGCCGGCGAGGCGGCGCGCCGATCTCGAGGACCCGGGAGCCCCCATGTCCGAAACAGTATGTCGTCGCGCAGTCCGGTCCGTGGGTGCTGTCACGCTTTCTGCCGGCCTCGCCCTCGACGGCGCCTCGACCGCAGTCGCGCAGCCGCAATCGTCCCTCGAGCCGAAGCTCGTCGAACAGTTCAACGACTTCGCGTACACACAACTATTCGCCGTCGGCGTGCAGGTATACGAGCGGGTCGAGCTCCAGGAAAAGCAGTTCGACGAGGATCGAGTGCTCTACACACCGATCCTTGAGCGCCTGCATTCGCCGAGCGGCGGCGAGCCCGGCTCTCTGCGGTACGGGTTCATCGGTTCGCCGCTCCCGGAGGCGTTCAGTTCCCCGGGGACGTTCGACAAGCCGTCGATGATGCTCGGGTCCGGCCATATCTCCTCCGTCGATCCCACGACCCACGAAACCCTGCAATTCCTCGGCACCTGCGTTGGTGATCCCAACGGTGGCCGGCCGATCGGTCCGCTGGCCGGAGGCAGCCTCGCGACCTGGTGCCCTTCGTAGCCGCCTTCCGCGCCGAGCCGCTCGCGAACTCGCGCAGAACCGCATCTTCCCAGGTAACGTGACCGCAATGCGAACCATGCCGAGCACCCTGTTCCTCAGGATCCCGCTCGCCCTGGCCGCGCTGGCGTCCGTCGTCATGGTCCTGCGTTTCCCCGACGAGCGCCTGCCGTGGTGGGGGATCACCCAGAACTACATCGACGTCAATGTCTACCGCTGGGGTGCCCACGCCGTGCTCCACGGGCAGCCGCTCTACGACGGGCTTCTCACCGGCGACGACTCAGGCCGCTTCTATCCGCAGATGGCGTTCACGTACCCGCCGTTCTCCGCGCTGGCCTTCGCGCCGCTCGATCAAGTGAGTCCGCGCCTCATGGAGGGCGCGTGGATGGTGTTCTCGCTGGTCCTCCTCTACGTTGCGATCCGCTTCTCCTTCCGTCTCGTCGGCTACGTCTCCGACCCGGTGACGGCGCAGGTCTCCCTCTGCCTCGCGGCCGTGTCCCTTTCTCTCGAGCCCGTGCGCACCACGCTGTGGCTCGGGCAGATCAACCTCGTGCTCCTCGTTCTCGTGTTGGCCGACGAATACGCCTCCCGGCGCGGCTGGAGAATCGCGGGACTGGGGAGCGGACTCGCGGCGGGCCTCAAGCTCACGCCCGCGTTCTTCTGGGCCCATTGGGTGGTCACCCGCCGGTGGCGGATGGCGATCGCGGGCGTCGCGGGCTTCGCCGCCACGGTGGCCGTGGGGTTCGCCGTCATCCCCTCCGACGCGCGCAAGTACTGGTCGGGGACGCTCTTCGAATCCGAACGCGTGGGCCTCGACGGGATGGTCGCGAATCAGTCGCTCAGCGGGATCATCGCCAGGGCCGCGGGGCTCGAGGAGACGCCCACCGCCGTGTGGCTGCCGCTCGCGGTGCTCGTCGCCGTCGCGGGGCTCGGCGTCGCCGCGCTCGTGTACCGCGCCGGGAACGGGCTGCTCGCGCTCGTCCTCTCGGGAATGACCACGACCATGGTTTCGCCGTTCTCGTGGGGTCATCACTGGGTGTGGTTCGTGCCGCTTCTCGTCCTTGCGGTGCACCGGGCCATCGAGGCGATGCGGGGAAGCGGTGTGCGGGCACTCGCCTGGTGGCTCGTCCCCGTGGCCCTGTGGGCGGCGGCCGCGAACTGGACGCAGTCCTACCCGAGGCCGGACATGCCGGCACATCTGTGGTTCAACATGGGGCTCTTCATGATCGGTGACGTTCCCGAGCTCGTCCTCACCCTGTTCCGTTCGGTGTACCCGCTCGTGTGGCTCGCCGTGCTGTGCGCGGCGGCGGTCGTCGCGATGCGGGCGTGGCGAGCGAGGCGTGCGGGACGGGACGGCGCCCTGGTGGCGGACGCACGCGTCGGTTAGGGGTACCCGGCCACCCCCGTAATTCGCTTCCTCGTGTGATCGCCCACACGCGGGAATCAATAGTGTCGCCCCGGTGCTGTAGAACGAGTTAGTCCTACCGACGATGGGCCCTGCGCTGGCATTTTGCCGTTAGCTCCCCTAAGCAACAGGCGTCCGAAGAAAGCATCGAGGAACCCACAATGTCCCAGCCGCCCTCAGCGGAGACGGCTCAGGTCGCCACGCCCGCTCCCAGCGACGGGCTCGATCCCCGGCGTTGGATCGCCCTCACCTTCATCTGCGTCGCGCAGCTCATGGTCGTGCTCGACGGCACGGTCGTCAATATCGCCCTTCCCCACGCCAAGGCGGATCTGGGGATCCCCGATGCCCACCAGCAGTGGGTCATCACGGCCTACGCCCTCGCCTTCGGTGGGCTCCTCCTCTTCGGCGGCCGTCTCGCGGACCTCTGGGGCCGTCGCCGCACGCTCATGATCGGCCTGGTCGGCTTCGCCGTCTCCTCGGCGCTCGGCGGCGCCGCCGTCAACACCGGCATGCTGCTCGGCGCCCGCGCGCTCCAGGGCGTCTTCGCCGCGCTGCTCGCGCCGGCCGCGCTGTCGCTCATCACCGTGATGTTCACGCTCCCGCGCGAGCGTGCGCGAGCGTTCGGCATCTTCGGCGCCATCGCCGGTGCCGGTGCCGCGGTCGGCCTGCTCCTCGGCGGCGTGCTCACCGAGTACACGAGCTGGCGCTGGACCATGTACATCAACATCATCTTCGCGCTCGTCGCCCTGGTCGGAGCGATCTTCGAGATCCGCGAGCCCGAGGGGCACGGTGGTGCCGTGCGTCTCGATATCCCCGGTGTCATCCTCGCGAGCTCGGGCCTCGCTCTAGTCGTCTACGGATTCAGCCGTGCGGCAGAGGAGAGCTGGACCGATACGTGGACCATTGTCTCGCTCATCGCGGCGGTCGTGCTGCTCGCGCTGTTCGCCGTCACTCAGACGCGCGTCGCCCACCCGCTGCTCCCGCCGCGCGTCATCACCGAGCGCAACCGAGGCGGCGCCTACCTGTCCATCGGCCTGGCCGTCACGGGCATGTTCGGCACCTTCCTGTTCATGACCTTCTACCTCCAGACCGTGCTTGGCTTCTCCGCGCTCAAGAGCGGCTTCGCCTTCCTCCCGATGGTCGCCGGCATGATGATCGGCTCGACCCAGATCGGCGCCCGCCTCGTCACCAAGCTCCCGCCGCGTTACCTCATGGTCCCGGGCCTCTCGCTCGGTGCGCTCGGCCTGCTGTGGATGTCGCGGATGCACGTCGATTCGTCCTATTGGGCGCTCGTCGTCCCCGGGCTCGTCGCCCTCGGCCTCGGGATGGGCACGAACTTCATGGCATCCATGAACCTCGCGACGCACGGCGTCGAGCCCCGCGATGCCGGCGTCGCCTCGGCGATGGTCAACACCTCGCAGCAGGTCGGCGGCGCTATCGGCACCGCTCTGCTCAACACCATCGCCACCACGGCGGCCACCCGCTACGCGGACTCGCACATGGCCGGAATCACCAGCCCCGAGGCGGGCCAACGCCTGCAGCTCGAGGCCATGGTCAACGGCTTCTCCCACGGCCTCATCTGGGCGGCGTGTTTCCTTTTCGCCGCGGCGATCGCCGCGGCCGTGCTCATCAACACAAAGGAGCCAGTGGGTGGGCGGCACTAGGAGCTAGGCGGAAGCCCGCACTCCGAGTGCCCGGAGGGGCTACAACTGGAGAGGTACCCGAGAACTAAGGGCGCCCCGAGCCGATCCCTGATCGGCAGAGGCGTCCCGTCGACTCGCCGACCCGACCCCTCCGAAAGGCCGACATGCGCGCAGTGCAGATCACCACCCTCGACGGCCCCGAGCACGTAGAGATCGGCGACATCCCCGAGCCCGCGGCAGAAGGCAAGGTCCTCATCGCCGTCGAAGCCGCCGGAGTCGCCTTCCCCGACCTCCTCCAGACCCGCGGGCTCTACCAGATCAAGCCCGAGCTGCCGTTCGTACCGGGAGCCGAGGTCGCGGGCACCGTGGTCAGCGCGCCGGAGGGGAGCGGCTTCGTCGCAGGCGACCGCGTAGGCGCGCTGTGCGGAATAGGCGGCTTCGCCGAGAAGGTCCTCGCCGATCCGGACCTCACCTTCCGTCTGCCCGATTCCTACGAGGCCGTCGAGGGCGCCGCCTTCGCCTTCAACTACTGCACCGCATACTTCGCGCTCGTCGAGCGCGGCCGCCTCGCCGAGGGCGAGACGGTCCTCGTCCAGGGCGCGGCCGGCGGCGTGGGCACCGCGGCGATCCAGGTGGCCAAGGCCTTCGGCGCCGGCAAGGTTATCGCCGTGGTCTCCACGGAGGAGAAGGCCGCGGTCGCGCGGGCGGCAGGCGCCGACGAGACGGTCCCCGCCGACGGCTTCCTCGACGCCGTGGGGAAGGGGAGCATCGACATCGTGGTCGATCCCGTCGGCGGCGACCGGTTCACCGACTCCCTCCGCACGCTCCGCGAGGATGGGCGGATCCTGGTCATCGGGTTCACTGCGGGCGACATCCCCACGGTCAAGGTCAACCGCCTCCTCCTCAACAACATCTCCGCAGTGGGAGTGGGCTGGGGCGCCTACGCGCTGTCTCGTCCGGGCCACGTGCTGTCGGAGATCGAGGCGATGCGCCCGCACATGGAGAGCGGAGCCCTCCGGCCCGTCATCCACGAGACCTATCCCCTCGAGCGTGCGGCCGAGGCTCTCGGGGTGCTCGAGACGCGGACCGTGCGGGGCAAGGTGCTGATCGCGCCGTAGCCTCCGCGCCGCGAGCGCTTGGCGCCCCGGGGGGTAACGTGCTTCCTTCGGGCAAGGACGAGCGGAGAACGGGGAGCGGATATGGCGATGGCGTCGGCGGAACGGCAGGCGCTGTACGCGTCGGCGAGGCGCAAGGCGATTTGGCGGCTCATGCCGCTGCTGCTCCTCGCGTACTTCATCGCCAACATCAACCGCACCAACGTCGGGATCGCCAAGCAGAGCCTCGGGATCCACGCGGGCCTCGACGCCGCGGCGTACGGGCTCGGCGCCGGCTTGTTCTTCGTGACCTACGCGATCTTCGAGATCCCCAGCAACATGGTGCTGCGCAGGGTCGGCGCGCGGATCTGGATCGCGCGCATCGGCGTCTCGTGGGGCGTGCTGTCCATCGCGCTCATGTTCACCACGGGGCCGGTGTATTTCTACGTCTTCCGGATGCTCCTCGGCGCGGCCGAGGCGGGGATCTTCCCGGCGATCCTTTACCTCATCTCCCGCTGGTTCACCCAGGAGGACCGCGGCAAGATGGCCGGGGTCGTGCTCGCCACGGCCGCGTTGTCCTCGGTGCTCGCCTCCCCGCTCGGCGGGGCGCTGCTCCGGCTCGACGGCTTCGCCGGCCTCCACGGCTTCCAGCTCCTCTTCCTCGTCGAGGGGATCCCGGCGATCGCCGTGGGCATTCTCGTGTTCTTCCTCCTGCCCGACGGCCCCGAGGACGCGCGGTGGCTCACCGAGGGCGAGCGCGAGACGGTGCTCGGCATCGAGGGATCGAAGCAGAGCGACGACGATCCCGACACCCTCCGCGGCGTCCTCGCCCGCGCGCTGGCCTCCCCGCTGCTCCTCGTCGCGGCACTCGTCTACGCGCTCAACATGCTCGCCGCGTACGGGATCATCTTCTTCACCCCGTCGATCATCTTCGCGATGGGCGTGGAGAACACCTTCCACGTCGGTCTGCTCGCGGCCATCGTGAGCGTCGGCTCCGCCTTGGGTCTCCTCCTCGTCCCGCGTCTCATTCGGTCGAGGGAGGGGGCAGGTACGGTTCCCGGCAACGAGATCCGCCTCGCCGCGTGGACGATCGCGGGCATCCTGCTCACCTCGGCGCTCTTCCTCCTCTCCGACTCCGGGCTCGGCCTCCCCGCGAACCACGGCCTGCAGATCGGGATCCTCGCGATGATCATGTTCTTCGTCTCCGCGTTCCAGCCGCTGCTGTGGTCGGCGCTCATGTCGCGGCTCGCGGGCGCGGTCGCGGCCACGGGCCTCGCGTTCGTCAGCATGTTCGGACAGATCGGCTCCTTCGTCGGCCCGTTCGCCTTCGGCCGGGTCGAGCAAACGACCGGCGATGCGAACGCGTCGGTGTGGCTCATCCTCGCGGCGACCGTCGGTGCCGGCGCGCTCCTGCCGGTACTCGCCCGCAGGCTCCGCGCCGATTGGCGCGCTTCTTCCTGACGGCGGACGTGCCCCTCCTCCCGGCGGTCCCGGCCTCCGGCGTCATGGGCAGGGGAGAAGCGGTTTGGACTCCGGCCCCGGCGGCCGTAAGATCGAATATCGGTGTTTTCTTACCGCCCGTGGCCGCAAGGTCGAGGGCGGACTCGCGCGGGTCACAACCGGCCGCCGCGCGGGGCATGGGGGCGCCGCCCGGTCCGCCGGGTCCTGGCCGGCAGTCCACGACAAGTAAGGGAAGTTTCCTTATGTCTACGTACGCCCCGAAGTCGGGAGACGTGGAGCGCGCCTGGTACGTCATCGACGCCACTGATGTGGTGCTCGGTCGACTCGCCGTGCAGGCCGCCGCTCTCCTGCGAGGCAAGCACAAGCCGCAGTTCGCGCCGAACGCCGATACCGGCGATTTCGTCGTGATCATCAACGCCGACAAGGTCGCGATCTCCTCGACCAAGCGCGATCGCGTCGTCCACTACCGCCACTCGGGTTTCCCCGGCGGCATCAAGTCCGAGAAGCTCGGCCGGGCCATGGATACCCGCCCCGACCGCGTCGTGGAGAAGGCCATCAAGGGCATGCTCCCGTCCAACAAGCTCGGTCGCTCAATGGCGTCCAAGCTCAAGGTGTACGCAGGTGCCGAGCACCCGCACGCCGCTCAGAAGCCGCAGCCGTTCGAGATCAAGCAGGTGGCCCAGTGACCGACGAGAACATCAACCCCGAGAACGTAACCGAGGATCCGATCGAGGACGTCGTCGCCGAGGTCGCGGAGGATTCGTACACCGAGGAGATCCTGCCGGACTCCGATTTCGGTGACGTCGCTCCGGCCGCCCCTGTGCTCGATGGCCCGGCGCAGGCTGTCGGCCGCCGCAAGGAAGCCATCGTCCGCGTGCGCCTCGTGCCCGGCACCGGCGAGTTCACGCTCAACGGCCGCACCCTCGAGGACTACTTCCCGAACAAGGTGCACCAGCAGCTCGTCAAGTCGCCGCTCGTGCTCACCGAGCGCGAGGAGCAGTTCGACGTCGTCGCGCTGCTCCGTGGCGGCGGCCCGTCCGGCCAGGCCGGCGCCCTCCGCCTCGCGATCGCCCGTGCGATCACCGCCTACAGCCCGGACGATCGTCCGTCGCTGAAGAAGGCGGGCTTCCTCACGCGTGACGCGCGTGCGGTCGAGCGCAAGAAGGCCGGCCTCAAGAAGGCCCGCAAGGCCCCGCAGTACTCGAAGCGCTGATCGGCGCTTCCTCTCGGGCCGTTCCGGCTGCCGCTCCTCGAGCGCATCCTGGCGACCCACCGCAGGCGCCCGCCCTCACCGGCGGGCGCCTGCGCGCATTTGACCACTTTGCGCTTCGCGACTCCCGGATTTCTAGTCGGGAATCGCTGGCGTGCCAGCGCATTCTTCGCCCTCGCACGGATTAGAATCGCAGAGAATTCCGGCCCGCCCCGCGCGCGGCGCCGTGCCCAGGTCCTTCGGCCTGCACGCGCCCAATGCTGCGGCGCGCCCGGCCGGCACTCCGACCGCGAGCCGATCGCGGTCGGTGGATCACACTCGGGAGGACCCTCCACTCATGGCTCGACTCTTCGGAACCGACGGCGTCCGCGGGCTCGCCAACAAGACGCTCCGCGCGGACCTCGCGCTCTCGCTCGGCGCTGCGGCGGCGTCCGTGCTCGCTTTCGATCCCGGCGCCGACACGGCGCGCGGATCGGGCGCGGCAGGCGGATCGGGCGCGGCGCGTGGCGAGAATGCGCAAGGGGAGAGGGCGCACGGCGACAGGCCGCTCGCCGTGGTCGGCGTCGACCCGCGCGTCTCGGGGGAGATGCTCTCCTCGGCCCTCGCCGCCGGTCTCGCCTCGCAAGGCGTCGACGTCCTGCTGGTCGGCCAGATCCCGACTCCGGCTGTGGCCTTCCTGACGGCGCACCACGATGCCGCCCTCGGGGCCATGATCTCCGCCTCCCATAACCCGATGCCCGACAACGGGATCAAGTTCTTCGCCGCCGGCGGACGCAAGCTCTCCGACGAGCTCGAGGACCGCATCGAGGCCGCGCTCGAGACGTCGATCACCGGCCCCACGGGCAACCGGATCGGGCGGATCTCCGCGGTCTCGCGCGAGGAGTCGGTCAAGCCGTACGTCGAGCACCTGCTCGCATCCGTGCCGAACCCGCTGGCCGGAATCAAGGTGGTCGTCGACTGCGCACACGGCGCTGCATTCGAGGCCGCTCCGGCCGCGTACCGCGGCGCGGGCGCGGAGGTCGTGGCGATCAACGCCGATCCTGATGGCTACAACATCAACGAGGGCGTCGGCTCGACGCACATCGAGGGCCTGCAGAAGGCCGTTGTCGAGCACGGTGCCGATATCGGCCTCGCGCACGACGGCGATGCCGACCGCTGCCTCGCGGTCGACGCGTCGGGAAGGGTCGTCGGCGGCGACGAGATCATGGCGATCCTCGCGCTCGGGCTCTCGGAGGCCGGCAAGCTCAAGGACGACACGCTCGTCGCCACCGTGATGAGCAACCTCGGTCTCCGCATGGGCCTCGAGAAGCACGGCATCTCGATCGTCACCACCAAGGTCGGCGACCGGTACGTCCTCGAGGAGCTCGACCGCAGTGGGCGCTCGCTCGGCGGAGAGCAGTCCGGGCACGTGGTGCTTCCGGACTTCGCCACGACCGGCGACGGCACGCTGACCGGCCTCTTCCTCATGGCGCGGATGGCCGAGACGAAAAAGTCCCTCGCCGAGCTCGCCGAGGTCATGCAGATCCTGCCTCAGGTGCTCATCAACGTGCCGGTGCAGGACAAGGCAAAGGTTTCGGTGTCCGAGTCGGTGACCTCGGCCGTCGCGAGCGAAGAAGCCGCCCTCGCCGGCGCGGGGCGCGTGCTGTTGCGGCCGTCGGGGACGGAGCAGGTCGTGCGGGTCATGGTCGAGGCCGAGACCGAGGAGATCGCCCGTCGCAGCGCCGAGCGCCTCGCGGAGGTCGTCGGCGCGGTGTAGCTGCCGTGGCTCGGTGCCGCGTTTGCACGAAGATCCGCACGTTTGAACGACGAAATTCCGCGTTCGCACGAGGTTGCGCACGATTGGACGACCTTGGGAGGTCGTGCAAACACGCACATCATCGTGCAAACCTGCGGGGCGCCGTCAATTGCCGGCGGCCGGAAAATGCTTCTGCACGGAGAAACGTCCCTTTGCACACCCTCCTAACGGCGTACAAAGGGACGTTTCTCCGTGCAAAGGCGGGAGCGCCGTTGGGGCGCCGCCGCTAAATCAGCGCTTCAGCGCAGCGACCGCAGCACTCTGCCAGAACGGCTGCTTCTTGAGCTCCTTGGCGAGCGCCTTTTGCTCTTCCTTCTCGATCAGCTCGTCATCGACCAGCGTGGTCCCGGGGATGGCGGCATCCGCCGAAGCGAACACGGCGTATTCCTCGTCACCGGCGAGTTCGGAGAGCAGGAACCCGGTCGCGAGGCTGCGCACGAGCTGCTGCGTCTTGCGATCCCCACCGGCGAGGCCGACCTTGCGCAGCAGCGCGGAGCGCTCGACCAGGCCGTTCTCGTCGACGTCCGCCCGGCGCAGGATGCACGGGCCATTCCAGATCTGGGAGAGCGACTCCGCCTCGTGGTCCTCGTCGCCCTTTTCGGCGCTGATCACGAGACCCGGCGCGGAGATCAGCGAGGCGCGGCCGATGGTTCCGGCCGAGGCGGCCTTGGGGAACGCGGCGACCACGGCGGAGATGTCGGTGCGGTATGAGGCGAGGGCCGTGGCCGCGGTGGCGCCGAGACCGTGCCCGAACAGGCCGATCGATCGGGGATCGGCGCGGAGCTTCCCATGGCCGAGATCGGCGAACACCGCTGCCTCGATGGAGTCGGAAATGGCGTCGATGTACTTGTTCTGGCTGGAGAAGATTCCCGAGCCGGCATCGGTCGCGGCGGCGATAAAGCCCCAAGAAGCGAGGTGCTTGAGCGTGTCCTCGTAGTAGCGGCTCGACTTGGTCCAGTCGTGTGCGAAAGCGACGAGGGGAGCCTTTCCGGCCTTGATCCGGGGCACGTAGATGCGTCCGGAGACCCCGGTGAATCCGAGATCGCCGAAGTCGACATCGTGCGGTCCGCGCCGGCCGAGCTTGCCAATGAGTTTCTTCGCCTTGTTCGCCACCACAATAGGTTAACGTGTGCTCGCCGTCGCGGCTTGGCCGCGCGCCGATCCCCACCGCCCAGCGCGCGGGTCCCCGGCGCGCCCCGGCGCGCCGCTCTCCGTCGTGCTTCTGCGCGCCGATCCTCGACGCCACATGCCCCGATCCCGCCGGCCTCCCCGCCGCTCCGCTGCCCACGTGGGTTCTGCGCCCCTCCTTCTATAGACTGCGTGACTATGTGCGGAATCGTGGGATATGTGGGCAACCGCTCGGCGAAAGACGTCCTCATCGGGGGGCTTCGCCGTCTTGAATATCGCGGGTACGACTCGGCGGGTATCGCCGTGGTCGATGCCGACGGGACTCTCGAATGGCAGAAGCGCGAGGGCAAGCTCGCCAACCTCGAAGAGGCGCTGGCACAGGCGGACCTGCCGTTCGCCGGCGGAACGGGCATCGGGCACACGCGCTGGGCCACGCACGGTCGCCCGAGCGATAGGAACGCGCACCCCCAGGTGTCCGGGGACGTCGCCGTCGTCCACAACGGCATCATCGAGAACTTCGCCCCGCTGCGGGCCGAGCTCGAGGCGGAAGGCCGCGAGTTCACCTCGGACACGGACACCGAGGTCGTCGCGCAGCTCATCGACCGCGAGATCTCCGGCGCGCACAAGGGCGATTTCGCCGGAGCCTGCCGCGCCGTCTTCGCGCGCCTCGAAGGCGCATTCACCCTCGTCGTCGCCACCGCGGATGCCCCGGGCACGGTCATCGCCGGCCGCCGCAACACCCCGCTCGTGCTCGGGCGTGGCGAGGGCGAGATGTTCGTCGGTTCGGACGTCGCCGCCTTCATCGACTACACCAAGGAGGCCGTCGAGATCGGCCAGGACACCTTGGCCGTCATCACCGCCGAGGGCTGCGAGATCCTCCCGTTCGTCGAAGGCGCGGAGGCGGAGAGCCGCGAGTTCACCATCGACTGGGATCTCGAGGCCGCCGAGAAGGGCGGCTACGAGTACTTCATGCTCAAGGAGATCGCGGAGCAGCCCGAGGCCGTCGCGGATACCCTCCGCGGCCACCTCGTCGACGGCCGGATCGTCCTTGACGAGCAGCGCCTCTCGGACCAGGAGCTCCGCGATATCGACAAGGTTTTCATCGTCGCCTGCGGCTCCGCTTACCACTCGGGCCTCGTCGCGAAGTACGCCATCGAGCACTGGACCCGTATCCCCTGCGAGGTGGAGATCGCCTCGGAGTTCCGTTACCGCGATCCGGTCCTCGATCGCTCGACCCTTGTGGTCGCGATCTCCCAGTCCGGCGAGACCGCGGACACCCTCGAGGCCGTCCGCCACGCGAAGACCCAGAAGGCCCGGGTTCTCGCGGTGTGCAATACCAACGGCTCGCAGATCCCGCGCGAGGCGGATGCGGTGCTCTACACCCACGCGGGCCCGGAGATCGGCGTCGCCTCGACCAAGGCGTACCTGGCGCAGATCGCCGCGAACTACCTCGTCGGCCTGGCGCTCGCGCAGGCCCGCGGCACCAAGTTCCCGGACGAGGTGTCCGCGGAGTTCCACGCTCTAGAACAGATGCCGGAGCTCATCGGCGAGGTCGTGAAGGGCCTCGACCACGTGCGCGAGATCGCCCGAGAGCTCGCCGATTCCAAGTCCGTGCTGTTCCTCGGCCGCCACGTGGGATACCCCACGGCGCTAGAGGGCGCGCTCAAGCTCAAGGAGCTCGCGTACATGCACGCGGAGGGCTTCCCTGCGGGCGAGCTCAAGCACGGCCCCATCGCGCTCATCGAGGAGGGGCTGCCGGTCTTCGTCGTCATGCCGCCGCTGCACGGCCGCTCGCTGCTGCACTCGAAGCTCATCTCGAACATCCAAGAAATCAAGGCGCGCGGCGCCCGCACCATCGTCATCGCCGCGGAAGGCGACGAGGTGGTCAAGCCGTTCGCCGACTACCTCATCGAGATCCCCGAGACCACCACGCTGCTGCAGCCGCTGCTCTCGACCATCCCGTACCAGGCGTTCGCCGCCGAAGTCGCCGCCGCCCGCGGCTACGACGTCGACAAGCCGCGCAACCTCGCCAAGTCGGTCACGGTCGAATAGCAGCAGCACCAAGCGCCGAAGGGACACGATGACCCACCTCGCCGACCGCCTCGCATTCCCCGTCTCCGCGATCCGCGCGGCGGAGGCCCCGCTCATCTCAGCCGAACGGGGCACGTCGGCAAGCGGGTCGCCGGCCTCCGCCGACCGGCTCATGCGCCGCGCCGCGTGGGGCGTGGCGGATGTCGCGCGCACCGTTCTGCGCGCGCAGGAATTCCTGGATGACGCCGGAGGCCGCGTCTACGGGCACATCGCCTGCGCGCTGGTCGGGGCCGGCGACAACGGCGGCGATGCCCTCTACGCGTTGGCGGAGCTCGCGCGTTCTGGTCTGCAGGTCCACGCCGTGCTCCTCGCCCCGGACCGCGTGCACTCGCGCGCTCTCGCGGCGGCTCGGCGCCGGGGCGCCAGGGTCCATTCCCCGGGCGACGAGGCGGAGATCGAATCGCTCCTCTCTCGCCTCGACCCGGACATCGCGATCGACGGGATCGTCGGGCTCGGCGCGAGCGGCCCGCCGCGACCGCTCGCGGGCCACGCGGCCGGGGTGTTGGCGGCGCTCGGCACGCCCATCGTGTCCGTCGACGTCCCGTCGGGGATCGACCCGGACACGGGGCTCGTCCATCCGGGCGCGATCCGCCCCACCGCCACCGTGACCTTCGGGCTGTGGCGACGCGCGCACCTGCTCGCCTCGACGGACTGCGGCGCGCTCGAACTCGTGGACATCGGCATCCAGCAGCCCGGGGCCGGAAGCGGGGGAGCCGGTGCCGGCAAAAGGTCCGGCGCCAATGCGACTGCCGACCCCGACGCCGGCCTCGATCCCGATAGTTCCAGGGATAACGATGGCGCGGATGCCGGATCGGACGCTTCATCGAACGCCGGGGCGCTGGCGAGCCTGGGAACCCGTTCGGCCGGGGAGTTGTGGCCTGTGCCGGGAGAATCGGACAACAAATACTCCGGCGGAGTGGTCGCCGTGCGGGCCGGATCGGACAGGTACCCCGGCGCGGCCGTGCTGTCGAGCCACGCGGCCGTGCACGCCACGAGCGCCATGGTCCGCTACGTCGGCCCGTGCAGGCGCGAGGTGCTCGCAGAACGCCCGGAGATCGTCGCCTCCTCCGTCGTCACGAATACGGGCAGGTCCCAGGCCTGGGTCGCCGGGCCCGGCATGGGCGTGGGCGCGGAGTCGGCGCAGGAGCTCGAGTGGATTCTGTCCCGCGACCTGCCCACTGTGCTCGACGCCGACGCGCTCCGCGTGCTCGCCGAGCACCCCTCGGTGCTGCGGCGGCGGACGGCGCCGCTCGTGCTCACACCGCACGCCGGCGAGTTCGACGCGCTCGCGCAGACCTTCGCGCCGGAGGTCGCCGGGACGCTTGCCGGGGACCGCGCCGGGGCGGTGCGCGCTCTGGCCCGCGCGTTCGCAGGCAGGGGAGTGGACTCGGCGACGGTGCTGCTCAAGGGGCGGATCACGATCATCGACGACGGGCGCACCGCATACGCCCAGGACGCGGGGAGCTCGTGGGCCGCGACCCCAGGCTCGGGGGACGTGCTCTCCGGGATCGTCGGGGCGGTGCTCGCCGCTCAGGCGTCCTCGACGGGCGCCCTCGGTGCGGTCGGGGTGCCGCACGCAGTGGCCATGGCGCAGGTGGTCCACTCGGTCGCCGCGCGCCTCGCCGCGGAGGAATACGGCCGCCCCGGCGCGCCGATCGGTGCATCGGATCTGCTCGCGGCCGTGCCGGAAGCCATTGCGAGGGTACGTGAGGTGGCAGAATAGGCGGTTATGACCAGCTTCGTCCCGCTCTCCGCTGACACCTCACCGGTGCCGAGCGGCCCCGCGCGCGTCGATATCGACCTCGAGGCGATCGCCCACAACACGGAGATCCTGCTCCGCGCCGCGGGTGGCGCGGAGCTCATGGGCGTGGTCAAGGCCGATGCGTACGGGCACGGCGCCCCGGCGGTCGGGCGCGCGGTGCTCGATGCCGGTGGCTCGGCGCTCGGGGTCACGACCCTCGCCGAGGCGCTCGAGCTGCGGCAAGCGGGGATTTCGGCGCCCGTGCTCGCGTGGCTCTATTCGGCGGGCGACGACGTCTCGGGCGCCCTCCAAGCCGGAATCGACCTCGCCATCCCCAGCCCGCTCCACCTCGACGCGGTCCTGGCCGGCGTTCGGCGCAGCGGGCTCCGCGCGAAGGTGACCCCGAAGCTCGACACCGGGCTCGGCCGCTCGGGAGTGCTGCCGGCGCAGTGGCCGGAGTTCCTCGACCGCCTCGTTGCGGCGCAGCGCGACGGGCTCATCGAGGTCAGCGGGCTCATGGCGCATTTCGCGAACGCCGATTCCCCCGGGGACCCGATAATCGACACGCAGGTCGAGCGGCTTCACGAGGCGGTGGCGGAGGCCCGCGCGGCGGGTCTGGAGTGCGCCGTCAACCACCATTCCAACGCCGCGCGAACCCTGACCGAGGGGGCCGACGGTTTCGAGATGGTGCGCCCCGGCATCGCGCTGTACGGGCTCAGCCCCATCGAGGGCGAGGATTTCGGGCTCCGCCCGGCGATGACCTTCTCGGCGGAGATCCTCATGGTCAAGGACGTGCCCGCGGGCCAGGGGATCAGCTACGGGCACACATGGGTGGCGCCGCGCGATACCGTCGTCGCGCTCGTCGCCGCGGGATACGCCGACGGCGTGTGGCGGCTTCTTTCGAACAAGTTCTCCGTCGAGATCGGCGGGCGGCGCTATCCGCAGGTCGGGCGCGTGTGCATGGATCAGTTTATGGTCGATCTCGGTCCCAGGCAGCCGGATGGAAGCGTAACGGGCGGGGTCGCCGCAGGCGATAGAGCGGTGATGTTCGGCGACCCGCGGCGCGGAGCCCCGCACGCTGGTGAGTGGGCGGAGACCCTCGGCACCATCCACTACGAGGTGGTCTGTGCGGCTCGCGGGCGCGCGGCGCGCTATGTCCACTCCGGCCGGGCGCCGCATCCCATCGGAACCGGAACTGGAACCGGCGCAGGCGCCGCCACCGAGGATGCCACTGGCACCGATACCGCCACCGGCGGGGAAGGGTAGCCGTCGATGGTCATCAAGCCCGTTTCCGGTCGCCGCGAGCCCGAACGCGCAGACGACCGGAAGAACTCACAGGACCACGACGCCACCGAGCACCGAGACCATACCGACGGCCGCGCCGGAATCCCGGCCGGCGAACCGAGGGGAACCACTCCGATGACCTCACAGCTCGCCGCAAACGACCACCCGCGCGCAGACCGCAGGCTCATGCGGGTCGAGCCGAAATCCGGGCGCCTCTCGCTGCTCGAGCGCATGCGCGAGAACTCGCCGCAGCTGCCGCGAATGCCGATCCCGCGGGCCTTGCGCCCGCACCTCCCGCGCACGCAGATCGCGCGCGCCGAGGCAAACAGCTCCTCGCACCCGGTGATGAGCTCGGGGATGCTCGCGGGGGCCGGGGCGCTCGCGGTCTCCGCCGCCAGCCTCCTGCCGGGCCTCCTCCCGTTCCGCCCGTACGACCAGTGGGCCGGTGAGCACGTGTGGGATCTCGGCGCCGACCGGGGCGAGATCGTCGCCACTGCAGACGGCACCCCGCTCGCGGTCCGCGAGATCGGTCCGGAGAACGCCGAGCTCACCGTGATCTTCATCCACGGATTCACGCTCTCGATGGACTCGTTCCACTTCCAGGCCACGAAGCTCAAGGAAACCTACGGCCAGGACATCCGCATGGTCTTCTACGACCTGCGCGGACACGGGCTCTCGGGCCGGGCGACGAGCTCGAGCTACTCGATCCCGCAGCTCGCGCGCGATCTCCACGACGTCATCGACACGATCGCCCGGGACAAGCCCGTCGTCCTCGTCGGGCACTCGATGGGCGGCATGACCATCCTCAAGTTCGCCGAGCTGTTCCCCGAGGTCATCGAGAAGCAGGTCGTCGGCGTCGCCCTGCTCGCCACCGCCGCGAGCAACCTCGGCGACGCGGGCCTCGCCGCGATCGTCGACAACCCGCTGGTCTCCTCGGTGGCGTGGAGCGTCGAGCGGGCGCCGGGCGTCTTCCACTCTGGTCGGCGCGCGCTCGGGGCGGTCATCGAACCGCTGCTCAAGGCCGGATCTTTCGGGACGCCGTCGATGGCGGGCAAGACGCTCGTCGACCTCACCAACGACATGATCGGCTCGGCCGATGTCGAGGTCATGGCCGGCTTCCTCGAGACGCTGCTCAAGCACGACGCCGAAGGCGGATACGCGAACCTCCAGGACACGACCGTCGCCATCGTCTGCGGCGACGCGGACCTCATGACCCCCGTCAACCGCTCCGTCGAGATGTCGCGGGAGCTGCCGAACGCGCGCTTCGTGGTCGTCCCGGGGGCCGGGCACATGATCCAGCTCGAGGCGATGGACATCTGCAACGACGAGCTCGCGTGGGTCATCGACAACGCTTTCGCCTCCATCGGGGTGGAGAAGGAGCCGCGCAGCTCGGTGTGGGACCGGACCGCGAGCTCCCCGGACGAGGAGCGCTCGGAGGCCGGCGAAGAGCGCAAGAAGCGCTCGTGAGCGGGGTTCCCGAGAGCGAGGTCCCCGAGCGCGCTTTCCCCGAGAGCGGGTCCCGCGAGCTCGCCGACCTCGCCGCGACGCGCCGGCTCGGCGCCGAGCTCGGCGCGGTCCTCGGCGCGGGAGACGTCGTCGTGCTTTCCGGGCCGCTCGGGGCGGGGAAGACCTCGCTCACACAGGGCCTCGCCGAGGCGCTCGGCGTGCGCGGCCGGGTCACGTCCCCGACATTCCAGCTCGCCCGCCGTCATGCGCCGAACAGCCCGGGTGGGCCGGGGCTCGTGCACGTGGACGCCTACCGGCTGCGCGGGGAGGACCTCCCCGCCCATGACGGCGGAGCCGCCGATTCCGCCCCGGCCACCGCGAACGCCGACCCGCATGCCCTCGCCGACGAGCTCGAATCCCTGGACCTCGACGCGTTCCTCGACACCGATGTGGTGGTCGTCGAATGGGGGGAAGGGCTCGCCGAGGTCCTCGCGGAGTCGCCGTGGCTCGTGCGGCTCTCGCGTGACGACATCGCCGACACCCGCACGGCGCGGTGGGAGCGCCTCGTTCGCCGCGCGGACGGCTACCAGCAGCGCGGCCCGGGCGAGTAGCCTGTGACCCCGTGATCATAGTCGCCCTCGATACCGCCACGTCCGCCGTCACGAGCGGGGTGGTCGAGCTGCGCGACGCTGCGCCGGAGCGCCCCGTGGAGCTCGCGGCGACTTACACGCTCGATGCGCGGGCGCACGCCGAACTTCTCGCCCCGCAGGTGCTCGGCTGTCTCGCCGCGGCAGGGCTGTCCGCGGCCGATATCGACGCGGTGGTCGTGGGGCGCGGCCCCGGACCGTTTACGGGCCTGCGCGTGGGCATGGCCTTCGCCGCGGGCTACGCTGACGCGCTCGGCGTCCCGTGCCGCCACGTGCACACGCACGACGCCATCGCGCTCGGCGCGCGCTGGGAGCTGGGAGCCGGTGAAACGGACGCGCCGGCCCTTCTCGTGTGCACCGATGCGCGGCGCCGCGAGGCGTATTTCTCCCGGTATGACGCCGCAGGCCAGCGCATCGAAGGTCCGGCTGTGCGCGCTGCGGCTGAGATCGAGCCGCCGGCCGGGGGCGGCCGCGAGATCGCGCTCGGGGACCCCGTGCGCCTCGCCGAGCTCCCCGAGGGCTTCGACGTCCGCGACGACCTGCGCGCGTTTCCGCAGGTCGCGGCGCTCGCCGCCTGCGCCGCCCCGGCGCTGCTCTCCGGCGCCGAGCCCGAGCCGGGCGAACCGCTCTACCTACGCCGCCCCGACGCGGTCCCGCCGCGGCCGCAACAGATCTCGCCGGCGCTCACGGGACACGACGATGCCCGCTGATCCGCGCCCGAGCATCGAGGTCGAGATCGGCCCGTTCCGCACTTCCGACGCCGACCGGGCAGCCGAGCTCGAGCTGATCCTCTTCCCGCGTCAGGACCCGTGGTCGCGGCAGCAGTTCGTCGACACACTTTCGCAGCCCCACGTGCAGATGTGGGCGGCACGCACGGTGGCGACGACGGGGGAGCTGCCCGACGCCGCGCTAGCGGGCTTCGCAGTCCTCGCCGGTTTCGGGCCCGAGGGCGACCGCGAGTTCGAGGTCTTCGACATTGCGGTCGACCCCGACTACCAGGGGTTCGGGATCGGCCGGGCGCTGCTGCGCGCGATGCTTGCGGTGGCCGACGGGGAATCCGCGCCAGTCCACCTCGAGGTGGCCACGGGCAACGTCCCGGCGCGGACCCTCTACGAGGCGCACGGCTTCGTGGCCGTCGGCCTGCGCAGGAACTACTACAGGCCGAGTGGCGAGGACGCCTATGCGATGGTGCGCCCCGCCGTCATCCGGGATTCGGGGCTTGAGCCAGAGCCGGAATCGGGACCGGGGCCGGAGCGGAGCGAACGCTCGTCGGAAGTAGAGGCGGCACACGAGACGGAGGTAGGGCAATGAGCGGGAACGAGACCGGCCGAGAGGAGCATGCGGACCAGGCGGTCGTGCCCGCGGAGCCGCTGGGGCTCGGCGAGCCGCGGATCGTGCTTGGCATCGAGTCCTCGTGCGACGAGACCGGCGTCGCGGTCGCGCGCGTGCATCCGGGCGGCGAGGTCGAGCTCCTCGCCGACGCCGTGGCCTCCTCGATGGACGAGCACGCGCGCTTCGGCGGCGTTGTTCCGGAGATCGCCTCGCGCGCCCACCTCGAGGCGCTGGTCCCCACGGTGCGCAAGGCACTCGCCGACGCCGGCATCGAGCGGCCCGACGCCGTCGCCGCGACAATCGGCCCGGGCCTCGCCGGGGCGTTGCTCGTGGGCGTCGCGGGCGCGAAGGGCTACGCGGCGGCGTGGGGCGTGCCGTTCTATGCGATCAATCACCTCGTGGGCCACGTAGCCGTCGCGCAGTTCGACGGCGGCGAGCTGCCCCCGGCCGTCGCTCTGCTCGTCTCCGGCGGGCACACGCAGCTCCTCCACGTGCCCTCGGTGGCCGAGCCCTTCGTCGAGCTCGGTTCCACGGTCGACGACGCCGCGGGCGAGGCCTACGACAAGGTCGCCAGGCTCCTCGGCCTCGGCTATCCCGGCGGGCCCGTGGTCGACCGCGCCGCGCGCGACGGCGACCCCGCGGCGATCTCCTTCCCGCGGGGCATGACCGGCCCGCGCGACGCGCCCTTCGACTTCTCCTTCTCCGGACTCAAGACCGCGGTGGCGCGCTACCTCGAGAAGGCCGAGCGCGCTGGGGAGTCCGTGCGTCTCGTCGATGTCGCCGCGTCCTTCCAGGAGGCCGTCGCCGACGTCCTGACGGCAAAGGCCGTGCGCGCCTGCGAGCACACGGGCGCGAAGTGCCTCCTGGTCGGCGGGGGAGTCGCGGCCAACTCCCGGCTCCGCGAGCTTGCCGCCGAGCGCTGCGCCGCGAAGGGCATCGAGCTGCGTATCCCGCGGCCGCGGCTGTGTACGGATAACGGCGCGATGGTCGTGGCTGTCGCCGGCTCGATGATCGCCGACGGCCGAGTTCCTTCTTCGCTCGGCGCGGCGACCGACCCGGGGCTCGATGTGGGGGTCTCTCTCGTCTGACGGCGGAGGGCGACATCCCCGCCAGGCCGCTACTGGAACTGGACCCCTTGCACCGCGAACCACAGTCCTGCGAGGAGGCCGACGCCGACGACGAGCGCGAGCTCGAATACGAGGCCGAGGTAGCTGAGTACGAGCGCGGCGATTGCCAGCGAGCGGCCTGCCTGGTGCGTGCGCCGGATCGAGGACAGCGCGACGTGCCCCATGACGATCCCGGCGATGCACAGGCTGAAGGTGAGCGGCGGGAAGAAGATGAGCGAGAGCGTGCCGACGACGAGGTTGACGAGCGATACGGCGAGCGCGGCGACGGCGAGCCGGTTGGTCGCCCGGACCTCGTAAGGTCCGTACGGCGCGAAATAGGACGGCGGGACGGAGCTATCGGTGAACTCGGGGTAGTAGGGGGAACGAGTGCCGAAATACTGGTCGGACAATTGGTCCGATACCCGGCCCGTGGCCCGCGGCCACTCGGCATCAGCCGCCCGTTCGCGGTCCCTGTACGAGTTCCACACGCGTGCTCGACCTCCTAGCCGCCGGAAACCTGGGGACGAGTTCGTTATCCCGTCCGGGACGCGACCCTACTGCGGCGACCTGAGCTTTCTCTGATCGAGGTCGAAGAATCGAGAACCTTGTGCGTTGGCACTCTCGGGTATAGAGTGCCAATTGGCTCGAGGGCATCGGGACCGCCACCCGCGACGGCGATCCGCACGTGTTCCACGCGGGCCGAAACGTACTTACCGAACTTTACTCACCCAGGAGGATCCCGTGGCGATCAAGCCGCTTGAGGACAAGATTCTCGTCGAGGTCAGCGCTGCTGAGACCACGACTGCTTCCGGTCTCGTTATCCCGGACACCGCCAAGGAAAAGCCCCAGGAGGGCACCGTGGTCGCGGTCGGCCCCGGCCGGTTCGACGAAGAGGGCAAGCGCATCCCGGTGGATGTCGCCGAGGGCAACAAGGTCATCTTCTCGAAGTACGGGGGGACCGAGATCTCCTACGAGGGCAACGACTACCTCATCCTCTCCGCGCGCGACGTGCTCGCGGTCATCGACTAGTCGAGGTTCGCCGGCCGCCGCTTTACGCGCGGCCACAGGGCGAGGCCCCGGCGCTGCCGCTGTCACAGCGAGTCGCAGCGGCCGGGGCCTCGTCGTCTAGCTCCCAGGTAGTTCCCTGCAGAGACTCTCCCGCGAAGGAATCCAGAGAAATATGTCCAAGCTCATTGCTTTCGACGAAGAGGCGCGCACCGCGATGCTCTCCGGCGTCGATCAGCTCGCCGATACCGTCAAGGTCACCCTCGGCCCGCGTGGCCGGCACGTCGTGCTCGCCAAGGCCTTCGGCGGCCCGACCGTCACCAACGACGGCGTCTCCATCGCCCGCGAGATCGAGCTCGAGGAGCCGTTCGCCGACCTCGGCGCGCAGCTCGTCAAGTCCGTCGCCACCAAGACCAATGATATCGCCGGCGACGGCACCACCACCGCCACCGTGGTCGCCCAGGCGATCATCCGAGAGGGCCTGCGCAACGTCGCGGCCGGCGCCAACCCGCTCGCGCTCGGCAAGGGCATCGCCGCCGGCGCCGACGCGGTCGTCGAGTCGCTCAAGGCCGCCTCCACCCCGGTCTCCGGGACCGAGGGCGTCGCTCAGGTCGCCACCGTCTCGTCCCGCGATCCCGAGATCGGCGCCATGGTCGCCGAGGCCATGGACGCAGTGGGCACCGACGGCGTGGTCTCCATCGAGGAGTCGCAGTCGCTCTCCGACGAGGTCACGGTCTCCGAGGGCATCGCCTTCGACAAGGGCTTCCTCTCGCCCTACTTCATCACCGATGCCGAGGAGCAGAAGGCGATCTTCAACGACGCTCTCGTGCTCCTGCACCGCGAGAAGATCTCCTCGCTGCCCGATCTGCTCCCGATCCTCGAGAAGGCTGCCGAGGCGGGCAAGCCGCTCGTGATTATCGCCGAGGACATCGAGGGCGAGGCGCTGAGCACCCTCGTCGTCAACTCGATCCGCAAGACCCTCCGTGCCGTGGCCATCAAGGCGCCGTTCTTCGGCGACCGGCGCAAGGCGTTCATGGACGACCTCGCGGTCGTCACCGGCGCCCAGGTGGTCTCCCCGGACGTGGGCATGTCGCTGCGCGAGTCCGGCATCGAGGTGCTCGGCTCGGCCCGCCGTGTCACGGTCACGAAGGACGAGACCGTCATCGTCGACGGCGCCGGCTCGAAGGAGGCCGTCGAGGAGCGCGCCGCGCAGCTCAAGCGCCAGGTCGAGGACACGTCCTCCGACTGGGACCGCGAGAAGCTCACCGAGCGCATCGCCAAGCTCGCCGGCGGTGTCGCGGTGATCCACGTGGGCGCCGCGACCGAGGCGGAGATGACCGAGCGCAAGCTCCGCGTCGAGGACGCGGTCAACTCCGCGAAGGCCGCTGTGGCAGAGGGCGTCGTCGCCGGCGGCGGCTCCGCGCTGGTCCAGGCCGCCAAGGCCCTCGAGCCGCTCGAGGCGTCGTATGCCGGGGCCGATGAGGCTGCGGGCGTCCGCGTCCTGCGCAAGGCGCTCGAGGCCCCGCTGTTCTGGATCGCCTCGAACGCGGGCGAAGACGGTGCCGTGGTCGTCTCCAAGGTCTCCGAGATGCCTGCGGGCCAGGGCTTCAACGCCGCGACCCTCGAATACGGCGATCTCATCGCCCAGGGCGTCATCGACCCGGTCAAGGTCACCCACTCCGCCGTGGTCAATGCCGCTTCGGTGTCGCGGATGCTGCTCACCACGGAAACAGCGATCGTCGACAAGCCGGCCGAGCCCGAGGAGTCGGCTGCCGGTCACGGTCACGGGCACGCGCACTAGCCCCTGGAGGGCCCACAGGCGGCCCCGGCGCGATCCGAGCGATCGCGCCGGGGCCGCTTTCGCGTATCGGGATCCGGCGCAGCTTCGGATCCGGATGCGGCGAACGAACTCGGCGACGCGCCGAAATCGATTCGGTGTGCCGGTGCCGTCTCAGTGCGTATAGATAGTGCACATAGGTGTTTCTGGGCACCGTCTCGGCTTGGATCGAGGCGAGAACTGTTGCCCGTGGCCAACTGGGCGGTAACCTGGGAGCTCGGACCTGCGCCGTCGAAGCGCTGTGCGCGGATTCCGGGGAGTGGGAATTGGGCTCAACCGAACCGCGGCGGATACATCCTCGAATAAGTGCCGAGATGAGTGACTAGCAGGGGAAGGACGTGCTGCGACGTAACGTTCGCAACTTCTGAGGCGATGACACAAACAGCAGATGAGTTGGAACTCGCGGTGGCCTCCGCCATCAAGGGCGACAGGGCCGCCGCCTCGCGGGTGCTTGAGTTGATCAAGCCCGGTGTGGCTCGGTACTGCCGCTCAAGGGTGGGCATCGCCGACAAGGGCCTTCTCTCTGCTGATGATGTAACGCAAGAAGTACTGATCGCGGTGGTTTCTGCGATCCCGGGTTACAAGGATCAGGGCAAGCCGTTCATGGCGTTCGTCTACGGGATCGCTTCGCACAAGGTCGCAGATGCGCACCGGACGGCGGGGCGGAACAAGTCGGACCCCGTCGAGCATCTCCCCGAGACCCTCGCCGCTGGAGGCGGCCCGGAAGAAAGCGCGCTGGCGAATGATTCCAGCGCAGCTGTGACGCGTCTCCTCTCGGAACTCCCCGAGAAGTCCCGCGAGATCATCCGCTTGCGTGTCCTCGTCGGACTGTCTGCAGAAGAGACCGCAGAAGTCGTCGGTAGTACCCCTGGAGCAGTGCGGGTGGCCCAGCACCGGGCCATCAAGCAGCTGCGGCAGCGTATTGAGAAAGAAGGTGAAGGGCGATGGCGCTAGAACGCGACCGGTTCGAAGAGAACCGCGTCGACGGTCTCCTGTACGCCCTCGGGCGAGGGGAGCGGCCGGACGCCGCGGACTCGTCTGACGATGCGCTCGTCGGCATGCTCCTCGATTGGCGAGCGAGCACCGAGGCCACCCCCTTCCCTGCGGGACCGGGGGACGAGGCCATCGATGCCGCTCTCCGTTCGGGCGGCGACACGGCCCCCGAGCAGCCTGCGAGCATCGACGCGGCACGCGAGCGACGCCGCAAGCGCCGCGGCATGCGCAGCCTGAGCACGATCGCGGTCGGCGCGGCCTCCGTGGTCGCCATCGCGGTCGGCAGCGTGTCGGTAATGGCTTACAACGCCCAGCCCGGATCCCCGCTGTGGAACGCGAACCAATCTCTCTTCGGTGGGAACTCCGGCAAAGACAACAGCGTCGAGCTCGTCTCCGCGCTGGAGAAGGATCTCGCCGCGGCGAACGAGGCGCTACAGCGTGGGGACAACGCCGAGGCGAGCCGCCTCCTGCAGTCCGTTTCCGACCGTCTCGACGGCGTCGACTCGGCAGCGGACCGTGTCAACCTCATCCGCCTGCGCGACCAGATCCAGCGACAGCTCGATCGTGGAGAGTCGGGCTCGCGAAGCTCGGCCCCCGAGGCCACCGGCGGGAGTACTCCCGGCGAGAAGCCGCGCCTCGAGCCCGGCCAGACGGCGGCCCCGAGCAAGGAGCCGCAGATCAGCGAGCCGGCGCCGGCGGCGCCCTCGGCGATCCCCGGACAGGGCGAGAACCCGGACTCCTCGCTCGCACAGATCGCCCCGGTGCCGCCGCCGAGCCAGGCGCCGGCCGCGCCGAGCCCGAGCACCGATCCGGTGAGTCCCATCAGCCCCGATGATCTATCGGTGCTGCGCGCCCCGAGCCCCACCAGCGATGCCGGTGGCAACTCTGGGAACGACGAAGGCTCGCAGCCCACGTCCCGCGCCAAGTCGGGCGCGGATTCCGCACAGTCCCCGCGCTCGGGCTCGCCCGGCGAGACGGGCTCCGCGGATGGCGGCGGGGGAGCGGACCTCCGCAGCACGGACGGCAATTAGCAGCCGGCCGGCGATCTACCTCTAAACGAGAGAACGGGCGGGTGCTCACTGCGCACCGCCCGTTCTCTCGTCTGTGCTCCCGGCTGGCCGCCGGAACCCGTATTGGTCAGAACAGCCCGCGGCGGACGCGCCGGGGCGCCTCAAGGCCGTCGAGGAAGCCGAGGCAGTAGTCCCAGGTCACATAGTCGTCCGGGTTGGGATCCGCAGCCGGCTCGTGAGTGGGGATCGAGCCGTCTCCGAGCATCTGCTCCATGCGCTCGCGCAGGATGGACCAGTCGAAGTAGTGGATCTCCTGGCAGTCGACGCAGTCGACGACGATGCCGCGGATGCCGCGCGGGCCGAGCGCCGACTCGAACTCGGCGAGGTCCACGAGGTCCTGCTCGAGGAGCTCGCGCTCGCTATCGCTCAGCGGCTCGAACTCATCCTCGTCGAACACGCCCGAATCCGCGGTGACCTCGGCCATGAAATCATCGTCGAAAGGATCCGGCGGCATGCCGGGCGGCATAGGTGGATGGTTGCTGGAACTCACGCCCCCAAGTTACCCCTTTACTGGGCGAATAGGCACACTCGCGCCCGGATCGATTCGTGCGCTCTCGGCGATTTCCCCGGGCGAAATGCGAGATGGATGACGGCGGAGGTCGGCGCGCCCCTGGACGCGGCGCTCACGATATGCATTGGCACCGCGACGAGCACTAGGCTCGTGTGACCGGAAGGCGCGAGGCGAAAGGTCGAAATATGGGAGTCGATGGGACGATGGGCACGATTCGGACCGGGGGAGACGATCCCGGCAAGATCTCGATGATCGGACTGACCTTCGACGACGTTCTGCTCGTCCCTGCGGAGTCGGACGTCGTGCCGTCGGACGTGGATACGAGCACGAAGCTCACGCGCGAGATCTCGCTGCGTATTCCGATTCTTTCCTCGGCCATGGACACCGTGACCGAATCGCGGATGGCCATCGCCATGGCGCGCCAGGGCGGGATCGGCGTGCTCCACCGCAATCTCTCCGCTTCGGATCAGGCCACGCAGGTCGAGATCGTCAAGCGCTCGGAGGCCGGGATGGTCACCGATCCCGTCACCGCTTCGCCGTCGGACACCCTCGCGGAGGTCGACGCGAAGTGCGCCCGCTACCGCATTTCGGGGCTCCCGGTCGCCGATGAGAAGGGCAAGCTCGTCGGGATCATCACCAACCGCGACATGCGGTTCGAGATCGACCAGGAGCGCCGCGTCGAGGAGGTCATGACCACCTCGCCGCTCATCGTCGCGCAGGAGGGCGTCACGGCCGAGGCCGCGCTCGGGTTGCTGCGCCGCCACAAGATCGAGAAGCTCCCCATCGTCGATGGCGACGGCCGCCTCAAGGGCCTCATCACGGTCAAGGACTTCGCGAAGACGGACCAGTACCCGGACGCCACAAAGGACTCTGACGGCCGCCTCATGGTCGCCGCCGCTGTGGGCACCGGGCAGGACTCCTTCGAGCGTGCCGGCCTCCTCGCCGCCGCGGGCGTCGACGCGCTTGTCGTCGACACCGCCCACGCGCACAACTCCAACGCACTCGAGATGGTCTCGCGGATCAAGAAGGCCTTCCCCGATGTGCAGGTCATAGGAGGCAATCTCGCCACCCGCGACGCCGCGCAGGCGATGATCGACGCGGGCGCCGATGCCATCAAGGTCGGCATCGGGCCGGGCTCGATCTGCACCACCCGCGTGGTCGCGGGCGTCGGGGCGCCCCAGATCACCGCGCTCCTCGAGGCCTCCGCCGTCGCGAAGAAGGCCGGCGTGCCCGTCATCGCCGACGGAGGCATGCAGTACTCGGGCGATTTCGCCAAGGCCCTCGCGGCCGGCGCGTCCGTGGCCATGTTCGGCTCGCTCCTCGCCGGCACCCGCGAGGCGCCCGGCGACCTCATCCTCGTCGACGGCAAGCAGTACAAGACCTACCGCGGCATGGGCTCCATGGGTGCGATGAAGGGCCGGGCGGGCGAAAAGTCCTACTCCAAGGACCGCTACTTCCAGGACAACGTGCTCTCCGAGGAGAAGCTCGTCCCCGAGGGGATCGAGGGCCGCGTTCCGTTCCGTGGCGAGGTAAAGCAGGTCGTGCACCAGCTCGTCGGCGGCCTGCGCGCGGCGATGGGCTACACCGGCTCGCACACGGTCCCCGAGCTGCAGGACGCACAGTTCGTGCAGATCTCCCCGGCCGGCCTGCGCGAATCGCACCCGCACGCCATCCAGATCACCACCGAGGCGCCGAACTACCGGGCCCGCTAGTTCTTCTGGCCAGGCCTGATCCGGCCAGGTCCGTCATCCCGCAGAGCCACACGAGAATCACCGGAGGAAGTACATGCGCGACGTCGTCGAAATCGGTATCGGCCGTGAGGCCCGCCGCACCTACGGGCTCCAGGACGTCGACATCG